>JAZSFD010000068.1:0-8447 GCA_045532035.1 Eubacteriales bacterium
TTCCATCTTGACCTCGTTGCCATCAACCATGCCGCCGGGGCCAGCCACGACGACGGTGTAAACTTCCGGCTTCTCCTGTGCGGCAGAAGTCAGGATGATGCCGCTCTTGGTCTTCTCCTCGGCCTCAACCTGCTTGAGTACCACTCTGTCTGCCAAAGGCTTGAGTTTCATGGTTTTTTCCTCCTGAAAATGTATATGTGTTTTCGTTTTCTATCGATTAGCACTCAGCGGCGCCAAGTGCTAAATTACAATTCATATTCTATTCCTCGCGGCACAAAAAATCAATACAAAACAAGGGTTATTTACAATATTTTAACATTTGCTTTTCTCACTCAAAAGGTGCGAGTGACAAAATGCGTCAAATATTATTTTTCTGTTTTGTTTTCGTGTCGAAGGCTGTCATCTTTCTTAAAATATTGGTAATAATTACAGCGGATCATGCCGTTGTAAAGCCTTCTGACCTTGTCGGCACGCTTACCATAGATATTTTCGAAATCCTCCTCAGAGGTGATAATATATATCTGCCAGGGAGAAAGCTTGGTAAATACCTTGCCCATCTTTTTGTAAAGCGCCTGGGCGCTCTTGACGGTGTCCATTCTCTCTCCGTAGGGCGGATTGCATACGATGGTGGTGCGCTTATCGTCGCGGCGGATAGTCAGGGCATCCTTGGTGAAGCAATTGATATAATCCCACATACCGGCACGCCTGATGTTGTCTCTTGCAATCTCAACGGTGTCGGGGTCGATATCACTTGCAATGGCGCGGAAAGGAGTGTCAAGAGTCCTTTCGCGGTCTGCTTTCTCGCGGGCTTCCTGCCAAAGCTTTTTCGGGATCCACGGGTAGTTTTCCGCGGCAAATTTACGGTATCTTCCAGGCGCCGTGTTTGTCATTATAAGAGCCGCCTCGATGGCAATGGTACCCGAGCCGCAGAAAGGATCCCACAAGGTCACCTCGGGTCGGGGACGGGACAGCTTCACAAGCCCTGCCGCAAGGGTTTCCCTGATGGGTGCAATATTCGCCTCAGGTCTGTAGCCTCTCTTGTGCAAGGGTGCACCGCTGGTGTCCATCATGATGGTGGCGCGGTTGTTGAGAATGAAAAAGTCGATCTGATATTTGACTCCCGTTTCCTTAAACCATTCGGTCTTATATGTCTCCTTCAGTCTTTCAACCATGGCTTTTTTGACCATCTTCTGACAGTCGGGAATGCTGTAAAGATCTGATTTTATCGAATGACCCTTAACGGGAAAAGCATCCTTTTCGCCGATAAAGCGTTCCCACGGGATCTTTTTTACTCCGTCAAAAAGCTCGGTGAAGCTTCTTGCCTCAAAGCTTGCCATCTCTATAAGAACACGCTCTGCACAGCGCAGATGGATATTTGATCTGACGATTGCTTCCATCGGGCCTTCAAAATATACTCTGCCATCGATTGTATCGCGCCGCTTATAGCCCAGCGCATCTATTTCTTCGCCCACAAGCTTTTCAAGTCCGAAAAGGCAGGTGGCGACAAGTCTTACATTACCCACGTTCTGCTCCTGAATGATTATTTTTCTTCTGTTGTTTCGGTGAACACACCTTCATATTCCGCGCTTTTCTTTTTTTCGCCCGAAAGTTTCTTCAGAAGTGCCGCAAAGCACGCAATAACGGCAAAAACGACAACATAAACAGTCGAGAGCATAAAGAAATGCGAGGGAAGGATATTTGAAGCATTCGCAGCCAACATTCTGAACCAGAGGAAAAACGCGGCATATGAAAGAATGAAATCGATGATGTATCGGAAAATAGCCGGAAGCTTTTCAAACATTCCGACAACGGCAATACAAACACCCGAAATTGCCGCAAAAATCAGCGAGCATTCAAGCACTCCCACATCCATCAAACGCTTTTCCCCCATTCCCTGGGAAAGAAAAACGAGCATAAAAATACAGATCACCGCGGTAAAAATGGCGGTGGTATAGAAAAACGCGTTTTTTACAGTTCCTATTACTTTTTTCATTTTTTGCCTCCTGTATTATTTTGTGCGAAACTATTTCAAGATATATGTTATCACAATCCACTTTTAATGTCAACCGTTTTTGTTTTTCTTATTGCATTCTGCAAAAAAATGATATATAATCTAGAAAAAACTTTCGGGAGGAAATGTTGAAATGATATACATATCCGAAAAACTGGAAACCCCTGTGCTTGGCGAATACGACGTCGTCATCGTTGGCGCAGGCCCCGCAGGATGCGGTGCGGCAATAGGCTGTGCCCGTTCGGGACTCAAGACCCTCGTGATTGAAAAATTCAACTGTCTCGGAGGCGCCTGGACAACAGGCTTTATGAACCCCTTTTTTGATACCGAAAACAAGGTCGGTTTTGTGAAAGAGCTGGTGGACGCTCTCAAAGAAAAGGGGCAGTGGGGCGGATTCTGGAACATCAGCTTCAACTATGAATACATGAAGCGCATTCTCGAAGAAAAAATGACAGAGGCGGGAGTTGAGTTTCTCTATAACACTGCCTTTTCAAGGGCTGTCACCGACGGAAACCGCGTAACAGGAGTTGTTGCCGAAAACATTGAGGGCAGATTTGCGGTGATGGCAAAATATGTCATAGACTGCACCGGCGACGGAAGTGTTGCAGCAAACGCAGGCTGCGCCTTTGAGGTTGGCGAAAACGGCGATTTCAGAGAGTGCCAGGCAATGACGCTCATGTTCCTTGTGGCAAACATTCCTGAAAAATACAAGGACGGCCTCATGATCTTTGAAAAGCTTGACGCCGTGTATAAGAAAGCAGGGCTTGAACTTCCTTTCAAGGTTCCCTATCTCATTCCCGTTCCCGGCACCCATTTCGGTGTTATTCAGTTCACCCATATGTATGAATACAACCCCTTGTCGGCAAAAGCGTTGACCGACGCCACCGTCGAGGGCAGACGCCAGCTTATCGAAGCTTTTGAGGCGCTGACAAAATACGACGAGGAGTTCAAGGACCTTGAGCTTATCACCTCCTCAAGCGTTCTCGGAGTGCGAGAATCGAGAAGAGTCTGCGGCGAATACACCCTTACAGTTGACGATCTTCTTTCGGGAACTCAGTTCGAGGACGCTGTGGCAAAGGTCGCCTTTGGCGCCGATCTTCACACCAAATCCAACAAGGGGCAAAATTGCTTTGCGGTAAAGCCTTATACCGTACCTCTCAGGGCGCTTATTCCCAAAGATTTCTTTGGCATCCTTACGGCAGGAAGATGTATTTCGGGTACTCGCGAAGCCATGGCTTCATACAGAGTCACCGGCAACTGCTGTCAGATGGGCGAAAACCTCGGATACGCTTTAGCAAAGGGCATAAAGGAAAATGTGGATATACGCGAGATAAAAAGCGGATTTGCGAAGCTCTGAACATCAAAAACGGAACCCCGGGGTTCCGTTTTTGCTTTATACATTCAGCTTTATTCTTGCTGTCTCATGCTTTCTTGACGGAGGCTTCCCCGCATCGTGAACAGATCTCACAAGCTTATCAATAAACCTTGGCAAATTGTTATCGGATGCCTTTTTGAAAAGTGCTATGGCCTCTGTTATCACCTGTCGTGTCTCGGAATCAAGATTTTTCAGTTCTCTCAAAACAGTCATAAAGTTTTTTCGGGTAAAAAGCTTTCTGATATCATCAACCCCCGTGGCATCAACCACGGCAAAAACACCATTAACAAGCTTTTCGCGCATTTCAAAAGGCATGGAGACAAGCCATTTTGTTATGGTATCGTCGATATAAGTGGAGTTTTCGGTTATATGCTCAAGCTCCACATATCCGTCGCGCTCGATTTCCCAGGTGAAAGGATTGTGCTGAAAAGGCATCGAGTTTGAATAGCTGCGGATAACGGTAAAGGGCTCAGTGTGCTCAAAAAGAATACCCACAAGCGAAGATGACGGAACCACCGTTTCGGAGCGACTGAGTATTTTCCGAAATCCCTCTTTCATCAGTATTTCCTCCGGAAAGCCGGGACCGTCAAGATTTCTGACCGCCGCTACCGCTTCGGAAGTATCATCGTCGCAGAAAGCGCAGGCATACATGGCAAGATTTCCGCCCTTTGAATGTCCGCAGACAAAAAGCCTCTGCAACGGATATGCCCTGTGCACCTTTTCAAGATATCTCACCGCGTCAAGCTGTGCGGGAATGGCGCGGGAAAACGCCATATTAAAATCCTCTTTCCATCCCACAAGAGTCGAATCGGTTCCCCTGTATGCCACAACACAAGCGCTGTTTCCCGGGTCTTCATGGTCGGGAATCAGAAAAGTTACAGCCGAAAACTGCTCCTGCTTTTTTTCATTGAAAATATCAACATATCCGCAAATTGGAATCTGAGAAAATCTCGGACTTCTGACTATTTCTCGGGCAAGAAGAACATTGTCTGCCAGGCTGAGAACATATTTCCCTCCGCCCGCCTCTATCTTTTCAAGTACCCTTTGCGCCGCCTGACCGAGAGTCATCTCCCCCTCAAAGCCGTCCCCGACAATACCGTCATAGGGCAGATACGCAAGCTGTGCAAAAACAAGATAATCGGCATTGCAGATGGGAAACGACTTGAAAGGGATGTCTCCGCGCCATTTAACATATTCTGTCATGTTTTGCATGATATGCACTCCTTTCTATGTGAAACTGCTTTTTCCTATTCTATGCCGCAAACGCTTTTGCGTGAAAACAAAAAGCGACCGTGTCAAGCTTTTCCGACCGATCGCTTTTATTATACATTTATGCTACGACAGTTTCTTCAGAAGGCTCTGCTGTTTCTTCCGCAGCAGTCTCAGCTTCAGCTGCCTCTTCAGCTGTTCCTGCTTTTGCTTCAAGTATTTCTGCAAGAATTTCCGCCTTTACCTTCTCGAAGCCTTCAAGGTACTGAACATCAGCCTTTGCCATGGTTTCCTGAACTCTTGCCATATACTCCTCGTTGCAGAGATATGCGGAAGCCGCAGACAGCAGCTGCTCGTCAGCAAGAATATGAGCCTCTTCCATAGGATACTTCTTGATGATGTGATAACCAAACTGGGATTCAACGATCTCGCTTATCTCGCCAACTTCAAGAGCGTAAGAAGCGTCTTCGAATTCCTGTACCATAGTGCCATAGGTGAAATAATAACCGAGATCGGGATCCATTCCGTCCTCGCTGATCTCCTTGACAAGATTCTCAAAGGATTCACCCGATACAGCTCTTTCGCGAACTCGGTCGGCGCGTGAGCGGGCTTCTGCCTTCTGGGAATCGTCAAGACCTTCTGTCTTGATAAGAATATGCTTTACGCGAACATACTCGCTGTTGATATAATCAAGCACATCCTGATCCTCAGGCACATAATCTGCCACAAAAGCCTCGGCAAACTTTGTGAAAAGTACATTCTGAGTAATATTTTCGATATATACGGAATCAGTCATGTGATACATATCAAGATCCGCATAATATGCTTCTGCGTCAGCATAGCCTTCAAGAGTCTGGGAACGGAGATCGTAAACCTGCTCATAGTCGGAATCTCCAAGGCTTATATCGTATTCTTTGCAAAGAGTCCAGAGAGATGCCCAGTCCTTAAGAGATTCGATGGCGTTTGCATTCCATGCGTCGGTATCTGTGCCGCCCATTGAATCGGCCACCTGGTAGAGCATGCAACGGTACATTGATGCCGAGTACTCTTTGTCGTCAATCTTCACAACATTGATGCCGTCGTATTCGGTGGTTTTGATCTCGGGTGCCACAAAATCAGACGCAGTGCCGTCATCGGAGGTTTCGCCGCCATTCTGTTCGACATCGGTGTTGCCGTCGGGATTGTTGCCGTCAACATTTTCATCCTTTTTGCATCCGGCGACAACAGCTGTGCCAAGCATCATGAGGGCGAGAATGAGAGCTATTTTCTTTTTCATTTGTTATTACCTTTTGACCTTTCAGTTTTTGTTTCATACGGCGATTCCCGCCGTCCTGACTGAATAAGTATAAATGCGGAATGTGACATCCGTGTGAAATTGTGAAACATTTTTAGTATTTTTTGCATTTTTTATTGAAATAATTTATTTTTTTACGAAAAATTTGCCCGGGTTCTTTACAATCGGGCAAAAATAAGATATAATATATAACTAATAATTGATTCAAAACATAAAGAGGTCGAAAAAATGGAATCGAGAACACCTGCCGATTCAAGATGTGAAATAACCCAGATACTTCCTCATTATGCCATAAACGGCGCAGGAAGGCTGCTTGGCGGATATATGCTTAATGTCATCGATGAGCTTGCGGCGGCGTGCGCAAAAAGATATTGCAGATCGATCGTCACCACCGCCTGCATCGACAGCGTTGAGTTTATCTCTCCTCCCGCAACCCTTGGCGAGCTTTTCACGGCAACGGGAGTTGTGACACGGACAGGAAAGACCTCTGTCGAAGTCAAGGTAGAGGGATGTGTTGAAAACACCGATGGCACAAAACGCCTCGTCTGCCGCGGATATGTGGTAGCGGTGGCTCTTGACGAAAACGGAAAGCCCTCACCCGTTCCTCCTCTTTTGTGTACCACCGATGAGGAAAAGGCAGAATACGAAAAGGCGTGCCAGCGCGACAAAATACGCAAAATGCGCCGCGAAATGAATCTTTGAACAACTCTTCACGAAAGGAATATACAAAAATGACAATACTTGAATTGCTTGAAAACGACAGCCGTCTCACCGCAAAAGAGCTCTCCGCAATACTTCAAAAAGAGGTCGGCGATATTAAAAAAGAAATTTCCGAGCTCGAAGAACAAGGTGTAATCCTCGGATATAAAACAATAGTTGACTGGGACAAGACCGACAGAGAATATGTAACAGCCCTCATCGAAATAAAAGTCATCCCCCAGCGTGACCGCGGATTTGACGAGATTGCAGGCAAGATCTGCCGTTATCCCGAAGTAAAATCGGTCTATCTCATGTCGGGCGGTTTTGACATCGCCGTGCTTGTGGAGGGCAAAACCATGCGCGAAGTGGCACTTTTCGTTGCAGAAAAGCTTGCTCTTATCGAATCTGTAACCTCCACAGCCACTCATTTTGTTCTCCGCCGCTACAAGGACAAAGGCGTTATCTACAAAGCTCCCGACAAGGATGAAAGAGGAGAGGGCATTATATGATAGATTATTCCAAAATTCTCTCCAACAAAATCATAAATATCAAGCCGTCGGGCATCAGAAAATTTTTCGATCTGCTCAACGACGCCAAAGATGTAGTCGGTCTTACCGTCGGTCAGCCGGATTTTCCAACGCCTTGGCACATCAGCGAAAAAGCCATCAAAAGTATTGAGGGCAACAAGACATTTTATACCCCAAACAGCGGACTTGTGGCTTTGCGCGAAGCAATAGGCGCATACCTTGACAGGAGATTCAAGCTTAAATACGAGCCGAAGGATGAGATCATCGTAACCGTCGGCGGAAGCGAGGCTTTGGATGTTTCTCTGCGCGCTCTCATCAATCCCGGAGATGAGGTCATTCTGCCCCTCCCCGCTTTCGTTTGCTATGAGCCGATAATCGAGCTTTGCGGCGGAAAACCCGTCATCATCAACACAAAGCCCGAAAACAAGTTCAGACTCACGGCTTCCGAGCTGAAAGAAGCCATCACCGACAAGACAAAGCTTCTTGTTCTCCCCTTCCCCAACAACCCCACAGGCGCAATTCTTGATGAAAACGACCTTAAGGAAATTGCCGATGTTCTACGTCCCACGAACATTGCCGTTCTTTCGGATGAGATATACGCCGAGCTTACATACGGCAAGCGCCATGTTTCAATAGCATCGTTTGAGGGAATGCGCGAGCGCACCATCATCGCCTCGGGCTTTTCGAAGGCATACGCCATGACAGGCTGGAGACTCGGATACATCGCAGCCCCCCGCGAGATCACCGAACAGATATATAAAATACATCAATATGGTATCATGTGTGCACCCACCGCAAGCCAGTTTGCGGGAATAGAAGCTATGGAAGCGGGAGATGAGGACATCGAGTATATGAAATCCCAGTACAACCGTCGCAGAATGATGCTGCTTGACGGACTTCGCACTCTCGGCTTTGAATGCTTCGAGCCCGAGGGCGCATTCTATCTCTTCCCGAAAGTCACAAACGAAGACATGACCTCCGAGCAGTTCTGCGAAAGACTTCTTTATGAGGCAGGCGTCGCCATTGTTCCGGGCACCGCTTTCGGTGATTGCGGAGAAGGCTTTGCACGTATTTCCTACGCTTATTCGATGCAACACATCGAGCAAGCTTTGGAAAGAATGGAAAAGTTTTTGAAGACATTATAAGCTCTTATTTGCGAGAGAGGCTCTGCCGCTCTCGCTTTTTTGTGCACAAAACCAAACAAAAAGGCCGTGACCAAAGTCACGACCTTGAGCTTGCTGACAAAGTGTATTATAATAATTACTGTTAGCAATGTGCACAAACAGGGAGTGTCATAATACCTCCATTGCCTGAAAGGGCGGCTGATTGATA
>JAZSFD010000098.1:0-1978 GCA_045532035.1 Eubacteriales bacterium
CACATACAAAAGCCGTCATGGTGTTTGGTGGTGAAGCAGATATATTTCATGCCCACATTTTTGGCAAGCAGCACCCATTGCTCGGGGTCATATTTCACGGGGTCGAATAGTTTCTGCAATCCCTCATATTCCTTTCGGTCAATATCATATTTTGCAAAAGCCTGCTCGTGAAGCCCAGTCAAAGAATACAATCCCCAATGGATAAACATTCCGAATTTATTATTCATTTTCTTTTTCTCGGCTTTTCGGTTATCAAAGGCACTCCGATAAAAGGTACACGAACATACCGACGCACAGCATATTATATTCCGAATACTCTCTGCGCTCTGCCGCTCCTGTCTATAATGATAGCAAAATATCTGACTTTGTCAACATAAACATTTCAAGTTTTTACAAAACAAAAAAGCCAAGGCGCTTTGCCTTGGCTTGATTTTACATTTCGATACAGATACCGTTTGACTCGCCCTTAATGATATCAAATTCCGCCGTTTCATCACAGAGCTTTGCGACATATCCTCCATAGAATCCGCGGAATTCCACATATCCGCCGTCGTCTGTTTCAAGAGTAAGCTCTGTGTGCCAGCGCTTATTGAACATTTCATAAAGGCGCTCCGCAGAAGCTTTAGGGGTCATATCATTTCTGAAAAGACCTCCGCGGCAGTTATTTTCGTTCCAGTTTCTTCCCTCGACCTGATAAGCATAGCCGTCGGGCACATTCCAGTAGACCACATTTTCAAGATCCTTAACCGAGAAGGCTGCGGTGTAAAGCACATCAAGAAGCTCTGCCTGGAGCTTTTCGTCCTCTGCAGTGTCGCCGAAAGTTGGAACTGTGATCTCGGTGATCTCCATGGGCTTGCCGAGGGCCGAAAGTATCTCAAATCCGCTGATTATTCTTTCCGGATTGAACATATCAGCATTTACGCCGCCGCTTATCTCTTTTTCATAAGCTTCGGCGGTGTTTGTGGTGGCACCCGAGAAGCAATGATGCTGGATGCCAACCTTGTCGATCGACACGCCGCTTTTCAGTGCAAGATCTGTCATCATGAAATAGGGCTGTCTGTAACGGTGGATCGGGTACTCATTGATTATTCCCATTCCCTCGTTTATGACAAGCTTTTCGTTCGGCATATATTTACGCGCCAGGGCAAAAGACCATTCGATTATGTCTCGCTTGCCGGAAATTACGCTCTTGTAATCCCAACCGGGCTCACAGAGCAGCTCGTTTATGACCTCTATCTCATAAAGCCTGCCGTTATATCTTTCGGCGATCTGTCGGATGCGCTCCTCATACGCCTTTTCCATATAGTCCATGTCGTCCCGCTTCAGCCATTCGGGAATGAACTTGTCGTAGACAAGGCAATGAAGCTTTGCGGCGATTCCCTTTTGCTCGCAGTATTCCACACAAAGCTCAGGCGCGGGACGGCGCCAAACCTTTGGGGAATCCTTTGCAAAGCGCAGCTTTCCCTCTTCGGGCTCAAGTCCGTCCCAATAGAAAGGAACGGTGGCGAGATTGAAGTATTTCGAGAAATTATCGCGGTAAGCCTCATTCAGCTTTTCGTCGGCAAGCTCGTCAAGCATAAAAATGTTTGCGCCGTATTTGAACTCATGGCTCGTCTGCGAAAGACTCACTTTCTTTCCGACAATTGGATTTCCATCCTTGTCGACGAATTTTATCTTGCACCAGCCTTTGCGGTGTTTTTCGATGTCAGATGCGATCTTTCCGTCAAGAAGCTCTTTTTGTTCGTTTGCCTTTGCAAGCCAGACCTTTGCATTTGTTTTCGGATCGAGTGCCATGATGTGTCCCTCCGTCATAAAAGTGGATTTGTATTTTTATTATAACCTCATTTTCCGCATTATTCAACCCGAAAAAACACAAAAAACACCCGAAAAACGCAAAAAGCACCCGAAAAAACGAAATGTAATTCCCGTGTGCGCACAAAAAGAGCCGTCGTATGACAGCATACTCCAAAGGACAGTA
>JAZSFD010000146.1:0-11511 GCA_045532035.1 Eubacteriales bacterium
AGAGATTCTTAAATCCTGCATTTGCATATTCCCGTCTCTCTCCGTCAAAACCTGCGGTTTTGCCACCACACTTGCGAGGGAGGCTTTTTGTGCAATATGTCAATGGGCACTTCTGAAATAGGGTTTGTCAGTGGTCTGAAATATCCCGCAGTTTCCTGCGGGATATTTGGGTTTTAAGATTACTTAACTGTAATCTTAATTACGTTGCCCTTTTTGTATGCGTTTGCTGTTACGACATACTGAGGAATGTTCTGCTGAACTGTGTTTCCGTTTTCATCGGTGTAGCTTGCCTTGATTTCCATGTACATATGGTCGTGTACGTGGCCGCAGAATACGCCTCTGATAACATCGGAGTTTGTAACGATTACATTGTATACAGCCTTTGTAACATCATCAGAGCCCTTAGCACCTACATTGTTACCTGCGCCGCGTCTGTTGTAATACTCGGAGGAAGCAGGGATCTTGGTGTTTGTATCTGCGCAGTTAACCCAGAGGTTGTCAGCCGCGTTGAGTTTGTAGGGGGTAAGTCCCATTGCATCATGGATCGTAGCATCGTAAGGAGTTGCAAGAATGAATCCGCTTGAATCCTTCGGGAAGTTGGAGTTGTTCTTTGCGTCGCTCCACTTCATCCAGCTCCAGTCACCTGTCTCATAGAAGTACCAGACAGGGTCGATGTCAGGATTGTTTGTGCTGATCGGGTCATGCTCGAAGATGAAGATCGGAATGCCCTTTTCGCGTGCTACTTTTACATCTGCTGCAAGCTTTGTGCCCTGCTCAGCAATGTAAACATCCTGTTCATTATTGAGAACAACACACATTGCCTTTGCCTGGTTGTCATCGTTGTAGATGATCTTGCTGGTGTAGTAAATGTCATTAGGCCAGATTTCCTGAAGTATGGGATAAATTTCTGTTTTGCCGTTGTAGTAGCTTCCGACAGAAGCGTCGTTCTGCATGTTTTCTGCAGGCTCGTGGTTACCCATAGCCACAAGAATATCCTTGTCTCTGTCGAGGATCAGCTTCTGCATGATCTCGGCACAGCCCCATGAGAAGTAGTCCATGACGTCACCGGTGATTACCACCTGGTCAAAGAGCATACCGTATTCGAGAGCTGCTGTGATAGCTGCAGTTGAGGCGCCGTCTCTGTTCCAGCTTCTTCCGCGATGTGTGGAGATGGTGGAGGGAATAGCTTCATAGAGGTCCTGCTCGTTGATCCAGTTAAGGTGAGTATCGGCAAAGTGCACGATCTCGACGGGATCATCGTTTTCGTTTCCGCTGTAGTTGATCTCAAGTTCTCTGACTTTAAGTCCGTTTGAAAGCTGATACATTGCGTGGTTGGGATCTGTGTCTGCGGTTGTGGGATAGCCGGAGAGGAGAGTTCTGTTGTCATAGTTTTCAGCCATGTAGTCGTCATAAAGACCGCCTTCGCCGAGCTTTGCTTCGACATATGTCTTGACGGCTGTAAGGAACTCGCCTGTTTCACCCTTGTTAAGAGCGGCATTGGCTATCTTGTGCATGTTTGTCTGATAGTAATCGGAATACCAGACTCTTTCGAAGCCGTTGGCGTCGATGTATCTGATGTAACCTCTTACAGAATAGAACTCTGAATAATTAGCTTCTGAGATGCCTGTAAGGCAGACAGTGTAGAGCTTTGCGGTATCTGTCTTGCCGTAGGTCTTGACTGCGGGAACCGCAGAAGGAGTAAATGCCTTTTCGAATACAGAGTTTGTTGTGATGGGAGTTGCGTTGTGAGTCTGGTCGAGATCATAAGGAGAGTTCTTGGATCCGAGCTTTCCGTCAGAACGGTTCCATTCAACAGCGATCGCCTTGTTATAGAACATGCTGCGACCCTTTGTGAGAGTTGTGGGAAGAATGAGAGTACCGTAGTTGGGGTTAGCTTCATCGATGATCGATTCGGAATACTGAGTAAGAGCAGCATAGAACGAATCATCCATTTCGACTACATAACGCAAACCGTTTTCGGTGTCCTTTTCAGTGGAGCCGAGACGGATCTTAGCACCCATGATGAAGAAGTCGCCTGCGGGCTTGCCATCGGAGCCTGTATATTCCTCGGTGTAGTCGATATAATTTGCTGTAAGTACATCACCGGGAACAAAGGCTGTGCCGTCAGCGGAATACTTGGGAGCTGTTCCGTCATTGTAGAACCAACCGATAAATGCTTTACCGTCGTGAAGCGGTACCTTGATAGTCGAAATATCTACTGTGCAGGTGGAATAGAAGGTTACCTTGTCGCCGTTCAGAAGATAATCGATCTTGTCGACGAATTCAACAGTGTAATTGCCTGCGGGGAGAGTGAGCACTCCGTCCATCGAAACATACTGCTGTCCGTCCTTGTCTGTTGCAAGAGCAGTCATTGAGCCTACAACATTGTATGTACCGATTGTTGTGCCGCGTTCGAGATAAGAGCCGTCGGTTGCAGCAGCAGCCTTGACGATCCAAGCACCGTTAGTTGCTGTGAACCGGTCTTCGATGGTTGTGACTGTGCCGTTGTTTGTAAGAATATCAACGGTATCCTGGAATGTTGCATATTTGCTTGCGTTGTCAGCCTCGGTTGTGACGGAAATTGTCTTTACATAACCGCTGTTGACAGTGAGCTTTACAGGACCTGTAAAGTCACATCCGACATGAGTGTTCAAATATCCGTTGGAGGTGAATGCAACAGTTGTGATGCTTGCTCCGTCAATAACAACATCAGCACCCGATGCGGTGGCGCGGGTTGTGGGAACCCAGAAGTTACCGATCTCAAGAGAACTGAATGTGCCGCTCTCGAAGGTGGCTGTGAGCTCGTTGCCCCAGCGTCCTGAGTGGTCACCGCCGAGTCTTACGGTGTAGTCGGAGTCGGTAACAACATTTTCACCGAACGCAAGCTCGTAGCTGTCGGAGTAAAGGATCTTACCGCCTGCCGAGGTGGTGTGAGTAAGCTTGATGTTTTCAAACTTCACATCACCGTTAAGATAAATGCTGTCATTGTAAAGGTGAAGTACCGAGTTGCCCGAGCCGTCACCTGTGATGATGATGGGATTTGTGTTTGCGGGCAGCTGTGCCGAATGCTCGTATTCGCCGATGATAACGACCTTCTTGATATCTTCTTCTGCGGCATCGATGGTTGTGAATGCCTTGGAAAGAGTTTTGAAGGCTCTGGCTTCTACAAGTCCGTCGTTTTTGTCGTCAGAACCGTTTACCGAATCAACGAACACAACGGAGGTGTTTTCGTAGTTGTCAACAACAGAAGTGAAAGCATATGTTTCGCCTGCGGTCTCGAATGTGTATGTGGAACCGCCGGGGAGGATTGTTTCACCGCCGTTAAGAGTCCAGCCCTTGAATTCAATGAAGAGAGTGTCTTCTTTTTCGGGGAGGGTGATTGTTCCGCCCGAGATATAAGTGTTTCCGTCAGAAATTCCATCGAAGGTTACAGTGACCGAAAGGTCTGCAACTTCATCTTTGGAAAGCTTTGTGATGGTGTAAACTCCTGCATCAAGCACAAGCTCGTTTGATGCTTTAACAACCTCGTTTGTTTCAACATTTGTTGCAACAGCAACAGCGCCTGTTTCTACCTTGAAGGTGCCTGCTGTGTCTGTGACATCGAGGAAGTTGTCAACACCTTCTGCAAGCTTGAGAACCCACTTGCCGCCTGTGATGGTGACATTGGAGGGAAGCGCCTCGGGTTCTGTTACTGAGTTTGCAGTAGATTTGAAGGTGATGCCGTCGGCTACGATCATCTGAAGATTGTTGATGGTCATAGTGGAGGAGTTCTTTGTTCTGTACTGTATCAGGGTTGCATCGTTGAAGATGAGATTAAGATTCTTGTTGAATACGCTGAGACCCTGCCATTGGAGAGTTGTCTGGATGTCGGGGTTGTCAAAGTAAACCGAAACATTTCCATTAAATTTATTCGCGTTGGAAACAGAGCCGCCGAGGAATACACCGCGGTCGTTGCCGAGTATATTAAACGAGTTGTTGTAGTGCTGAACTACATCGTTGCTGTATGTAGCTGCGCTATAATTACCGACAGTGATGTTATCTGCATCAAGACCGAACTTACCGTTCCATCTTACTTTGGAGCTATCAGGCTGACCTACATCAAGATGTGCAAAAACTGTATTTTTGCCGAAAGTTACGTTGTTGCCGTGGGTTTCAAATTCGCGGTAGCCATAACGGGTATCAACAAGTGCGACATGATCAAAGTTTGTTGTACCGTTTATGTCAAGAGATTCGTTAAGACCAAGCCACTGGTTTGAGGGAACATAAGAAATATTAACACTGTCATAGCTCTTCACATTGAGAACAACAGAATATGCAGCCGGAGAGGTATTGCCTCCGGGATTACCACTGTCTGTGTGCTTCCATGGTGTCATGTGGTGGAGCTGTTTTTCACCGCCGCCGACCTGAGGAACAGCGTTGAATTCGTCTGTGCCGCTTTCAAGTCCCCATGTGGAGTTGAATGTCTGCCAGTCATCTGCGCTGCGAACATAAACGGTTACTTCCTGACCTGCCGAAAGCTTTCCTGCTGCAACGTCTGCGTTGATAGAGTCGATAGCTTCAGCCACTGTGTTTGCAGGAGCGTCTGGGGTTCTGCCGTCGCCGTTTCCGCCGTACATTGCGTAATAAATTGTTGCATCGTCAGCTGTGTAGGAGATGGTTTCCTCGCCCGAGAAGACATAGATGTATTTCTTGTCTGTGTCAACAGTGTAAACGCCGACTTCTTCTGTCGCATCAAGCTTGTCGCCGTCAGCAACTTTGATGAGGTAAACATCAGTGTTGAAGTCTGCTGTGTTTGTGGTGATCGACGAGCCGTTGTTGAGAATGATCTGAACAGCGTCTGCTGTCGGATAGGTCATTTCAACTGTTGTGTCACCTTTGTTGTCACCGTCTGTGTCGATCTTTTCTGTTTTGTTGATAAGATTTGTTATTGTAGTGTTATTGAAAATGTAGTTTGCTACACCGTGCTGGATTGCTGTGTTGCTGTTTGTGTTGTAAACAATGGGTATAGTGCTTGCTGTGGTGTCGTTGCCGAAATATGCATAGGAGGTACCTGTCTTTTCGCCTTTGCAGATAAGATTCAGGTCAGCCATGAAGCTTGGGTTGTCAACAATTACAACACCATCAGAGTTTGCGTTCTGAGTATGTGTCAGCGAGCTGTGGTTACCAAGATAGAAATGGCTGTTCCAAGCTTTTCCGGTATAACCAAGCTTGCCGGAACGGGTTGTTTTGCGCCAGTCAACATTGTAAAGCTCGAAATTATGGCTCTGGGTATAGAAGTCCCATGCAGATCCGTCCATTCTGATATCGAT
The DNA here is from genome assembly GCA_045532035.1 of Eubacteriales bacterium. GTDB lineage: Bacteria > Bacillota > Clostridia > Oscillospirales > CAG-382 > UMGS1052. The sequence continues at coordinate 5,310 of JAZSFD010000146.1, forward strand.
GACATAAATGTCCTTGAACACGGTAGGACCGCAGAGGAACATATGGGTAGAACCGTCTCTGTGGTTCGACGAAGCAACGCTGTTACCGTTGGAAAGGATCATCTTTTCAACGCCTTCCGCACCATAGTTGTAGGTGGTGTAGGTGATGGTTGCCTTGTGTGCCACATTGGGAGTCTGATACCAGATGAATCCGAGAATTGTGTCTTCTGTTATAGGAGCGTCAACGCCTGTTTTTGCAGCTGTGAGGTCGAGCTGTTCCTTTGTGGGCTCATTGCCTGTGGGAACGAGATAAACTGTTACGTTTTCGCCTTCGCCCCAGCCGTCAGCGTTGATAGCCTTGATTACCTCTTCGATGGTGCCGACAGGCGAGTCGTAGGTAAGACCTGTGCCGGTTGCACCGTACTGAACATAGTACAGGGAGATTTCGGGATCGGTGTTTTCGGTAAGCTTTGCGGTGAGCTTGCCCTTGCCGTCATCTTCCCAGCCGACGAAGGAATATTTGATGGAAAGAGTGGGGGTGTTTGCTGTCTTTACAGCGTCAATGTCAGCGGCGTTCTTAACTGTGTAAGCGCCTGCTTCGGGAAGAGTGAGAACTCCGTCAACGCTGTAAATGATGGATTTTGTATCCTCGGAAACAACATATGCCACATTGCTTCCCTCAACTGTGTAAACACCTGCTGTTTCTGTTACATCAAGAGTGATGCCTGTTTCAACAGTGATGTCGTAAACGGGAGTTTCAACATCAAGCTCTTCTGTTGTGTATGTGACAGGAGTGTTCGAAGCAACGGTTGCGCCATTGTTCTTGATGATCTGTACAGCACCCTTGACTATTGTGCCGTCACTGGTGTTGTAAAGCTTTGTAACGGTTGTTCCGTTGAACACAAAGTTTACATTCTTGTCGAATACGGTGTGAGTATAATAGCTTTTTGAGCTGTCGTTTGCCATACCGTCAACACGGACAGCGCTTGCTGTGCCTTTACCGAATCTCAGTGTTATATCCTGCTTCATGTTCTTGTCTACGGCTTCATGATAGCCCGAAGCGGAGATGATGTTGTTCTGCATAACATCGCCGTTAAATTCCATGGTAAATGCGCGGTCGAAGATGGATTCGGCATCGGTTTTACCTCTTGAACCGCCGGCGATCGAGCCTGTCCATGCTTTGCCGTTGAGTTTAAGGGTAGAGCTTGAGTATGTGGGGCGATACAATTTTACGCCTTCGCCTACCTTGAAGTTGTGAGCGTTAACATACAAGTCGCAGTGATAGTCCATTCTCGGGTCAACAATCTTGATGTTTTCAAGAGTGAGAGGACCTGAAAGCTCAATGTTTGAACCGACATATCCCGATGTGACATAGGAGTTGATATGGGTAAGCCATGAGGGATTTTCAGGATCTGCACTGGTTACAACGAGCATTGCTTCGCGCGCAGGGATATCCTTGATGGAAGCAAGTGCGATTGCAGAAGTGTCAGTGTAAGAATCTGCTTCATTTGCAGCCTTCACAATCTTGATGGTTACAGTATCGTCTGCATCATAGTACTTGTTGATGTAGTCAACAACTGTTGCAAAGCTGCCGAGAGCATCTATGGTAAGACCCGAGCCTGTTGCGCCATGCTGGACATAGTAAACTATGTCGATGCCTGTTGCCCTGTAGGATGCGGTGAGAGTCCCGTTACCGTCGTCGATCCATTCGACAAATTCACTTGCAGAATCCTCAAAAGGAACGACTGTGTCGATGACAGCGTCAAGGTCGTCGGCATAATTCACTGTGTATGTTCCTGCGGGAACGGTGAGCTTACCGTCAATACTGTAGTATACAGTTGTTCCCAAACCTGAAATGGCATAAGCAACCTTGCCGCCTTTGACGGTAAATGTACCTGCTGTGTCTGTGACATCAAGGGCGTTGCCAGAAGTGTCGGCAGAGTTCATGTACCATGTTTCGTCAGCCGAAACGGCGTCTGTGGGAACAGTTCCGAAGTTGGCTCCGTTGTTGTTGACAATCTGGAGACCGCCTGTGATGGTTGCAACACCGGTACCTCTCTTTGCGTGCGTGAAAGGTACCATTGCTGACAACGACCGAGAGACCGTCGTTGAATTTTGATGCATAACCCAAGGATGTGGGGATATCTGTACCATCTACGTTGAACACTTTATATGACCTGTAAATGTTGTGGTGTATTCGTCGGTAAGCAAGATGCCGTAACGACTGTCACCGTTTGTGGCAGTGAGTGCGGTATCCAAAGTAATGGTGTGTGCGCCTCTTGTTTGATTATTGCTGCTTGTCATAGCAAGACGGTAATGTCCGTCGATAATCTTAGGAAGGGTGTTGCGACCCGAATGGTTGCAGGCATCCTGGTATGCAAAATCAACGTTTTATAGGTTACATTGTAACCCATTGTACGGACTCTGCTGTCACAGTAGCGGTTTGCCACAAGCATAAGGCCTTCAAAAATTGTGGGGCCGCCGAGATGAAGGTTGTCTGTATCACCGAGGATGTGTGAATAGAAAAGCTTTGCATCGTCGGTATATCCCTTGATATGAAGGGTTGCAGTGTGTGTGCCGGGGGTTCCGCCATTTTGGTTCCAGTAGGTAAATCTTCCCTGAGTATTGGCACCCTTTGTTGTTTTGGAAAGGTAGTTACCGTTTACATCATAGAACCAGAAGTCGGAATATGCATTTCCCGAGGTCTGCTCCTCTGCGAGGGTGTCATCATTCATGATGTACACCGTAACGGTATCGCCTGCGCCGTAGCCTGCCGCATTGATAAGAGTAACGGCTTCCTTAACGCTACCAACAGGTGTTTAGGGAGTAAGACCGTCACCTGTTCCGCCCCACTTGACATAGTAGGTCGGGGTGTCAGTTTCAGCAAGATCTGCTGTGTCTTCGGTTTCTGCGAGTTCAAGAACCTCTTCTTCAACCACTTCCTCTGTCTCTTCGGGAATCTCTTCGGGTTCTTCCTCGACAACAGGTTCAGTCTCGTCGGAAACAGACTCTTCGGTTTCATCAGAAGCTGCTTCTTCATCGGCCGAACTGTCTGCGGGAACTTCTTCCTGCGCTTCAACAGAACCGACTTCTTCGTCTTCCGCAAATACCATGACGCTTGTCATAGACAGAATCATGCATACCGACAGAAGAACGCTGAGAAACTTTGAAAATCTGTTCTTCATGATTTTCTTCCTTATATTATGGTATTAGGTCAGAACTAACCATACTAACCTATGGTATCATTATAGCTTGAACACTCTTTTTTGTCAATTGCTTTTGTGCAGTATTTATAGTTTTGCCCAACTTAGAAATGTAAACTTTTACAAATTGACTATGAACATTTTATAAACTGATGCAAATTCGAAATTTTTTCGTAATCACGGCTATTGACTCCGAAGCAGGGCAGGGGTATAATGGAGAAAAGTTCCCATATTCAGCTTCCCTCGCAAGTGTGGTGGATTCGCCGCAGGCGAAGACGGAAGGAGTCGGAATTCAATCAATTGCAAAATTACAAACTCCCTCAGTCGCTTCGCGACAGCTCCCCCGGAGGAGGAGCCTATAAAAACTTAGCTTAAAGAAAGGAAATAAAATGCCTTTAAAATACAATGGCTATAACATACCTTACGCAAAAGAGCTTAGAAAGAATATGACCAAGCATGAAAAACATTTGTGGTATGATTTTCTATCTGGGTTTGAACCACGCTTTCAACGTCAAAAAGCAATTGACAATTTTATTGCTGATTTTTATTGCCACAAAGCAAAGTTGGTTATTGAAATAGATGGATCTCAGCATTACACAGAAGACGGTTTGGAAAAAGATATTTTTAGAACTGAAATTCTTGAAGGTGTTGGATTGAAAATCATAAGGTTTACAAATTATCAGATTGATACAAACTTTGATGGTGTTTGCGAATATATTGATATGGTAGTGAAATCAAGTATTTAAAGCCTCCCTCTTGAGGGAGGTGGCACGCGAAGCGTGACGGAAGGAGTCAGAATCAAATCAATTGCAAAATTGCAAACTCCCTCAGTCGCTTCGCGACAGCTCCCCAAAAGGAGGAGCCGGAGAAAGATAAAACAAAAAACAGAAAAATAAAAAAGGAGAAAAATATGCTTGCCCTTCGTCTTTCAAAGTATTTTCTCGAAAAAGAAAATTCAAAAAAAACTGATTGATGCCATAAAAGCCAATCCCGGCTGTTGCGATGGTGTGTGGCTTAACAGTCTTTACGGCTTTCCAAAGTACGAAACTGTCCGCGAAGCTGTCGAAAACATGAAAGAAGTAAAAAAGCTTTTTGTCGACGCCGGAATAAAAGTTTCACTTCAGATCTCAAATACCCTCGGCCATAGTGCGGGACATATGAATTACGAAGATTTCTCGGGACTTGTGTTTGACGGCACTCCTGTCGAAAGAAAGGTTGGCGAATATGGCGAGTGCTCCTACGGATGCTATTGTCCGAGCGGCGAATATTTCAGAAACTATATTTATGAAACCACAAAAATGTATGCCGAGATCGATCATGTCTGCGTATGGGTAGACGACGATCTGCGTATATATAATCATGCTCCCGTGAATCATGGCTGTTTCTGTGATGATTGTATTTCGCGCTTTAATAAAAAGCAAGGCACAAGCTATACAAGAGAAAGCCTTGTGCACGAGATAAACAGGGGAGATATTGCAGTACGGGAAGCGTATATCGAACACAACAGAGAATCGATGAGAGGTCTTGCTGCAATTATTTCAAAAGCTATTCATGAGGTTGCGCCGAATGCGCGCATGGCATATCAGTCCAGCCGCACAAACAGCTTCCTCGGCAAAGATTTCAATTGCATTTTTGGCGCCATGTATGAAGGAAGCGGAAAGCGTCCCGTCGGCTATCGCCCCGGCGGAGGATTTTATGAGGACAGCTCGCCTCGAGGAATGCTTTCCAAAGCTTTGCATCTTGACTGTGCCATTGCCGTTGTGCCCGATTATGTTGAGGACATTTGCCCTGAAATAGAATGCCTTCCCGATGTTTTCTTTGGAAAGAGCCTTGAAGGTACAGCAATTGCTTACGGATGTAATTGTATTTCTGTTGCTTCTCCCAATCACGGCACGGAAAACGAAGATTATAACATGAGGCTGATGGAATGGTTTGCGAAATACAATAACTTCTGGCAGAAGATTGTTGAACACAATGGCAGATCAAAATGCTCAGGCTTGGGAATCTATCTTTCTTCCGAATCGTACAAAAGACCGATTTCTGATGATGAGCCGGATTTCGCATGGGACAGAATAATATTCGCTTACGAAAACACAAAGCTTATGGAAGTTGGAATCCCCGTGACAAATAATTTCGGTGACTGCCCGGTTATCCAGCTTTATGAAGAGGCTGCAAAGGGGCTTTTGGAAAACGAAATAAAAGAGCTTGTCAAAAAGCCTGTTATATGCTCGGCAAAGGCTCTTGAGGTTCTTTGCAGCAGAGGCTATGGTAAGTATTTCGGAGCATATGTTGAGGATATTGATTGCCTTTCGGGCAAAGAGATCTTTTCCGACCATCCTGTTAACGGAAAAAATTCGGGTAAATACTGGCTCGCAAGCATGTTCCATTCTCCCACAGGGACCGTCAGAGCACAGAAGATCTGTGATAAAGACGGCAAGACCGAGGAGTTGGGCCATCTTGATGATATATTGAGCCCTGCAAAATTCGACACTGTAAATGCGATCGTCAATACATATGACGACGACGGAAAACAGTGCGCAAAATGGGCTGTTTTTGGATATGCTCTGTATGAAAGAGTGATGAGCAGCGTGAAGCGCGATCAGATACTTAATGCCATAGATTATATCAGTGGGGAAACACTTCCTGCCGTTATCAAGAGTCATGACCAGGTTTCTGTCATTCCGAGAATTGACAAAGAAGGAAAGACTGTCAGCGTGTCGCTTATGAGTATTTCCATCGGTGAAACAGGCGAGCAGGAGCTTCTCATCAGAAATCCCGTCGGGGAAAAGTTTGCATATATGAGTGCAAAGAAAGAATATACCGAGATAGAATACGAAAAGAGGGAAGACGGATATCTTGTTAAGCTTCCGATGCTTGAGCCTTATGAAATGATGACTGTTTTCTGCGGATAATATTTTTTCAAAAAGTATTGCAAATTCAAAGAAAAAAGGGTATAATAAAAGCGATATCGGTTCTGATACCGCTTTTTCTTCTCCATGGGGGCGTAAAGGTTTCGACGG
>JAZSFD010000054.1:0-4809 GCA_045532035.1 Eubacteriales bacterium
CGGCAGGGCTCAAGATGTTCTGCTACAAGTTTGACAATCCATGGTATCAGTTTGGCGACGGACTGCATATGCTCAAGCAGTCAGCGTGGTCACGATACAGTTATCACGACGGCTGGAGAATATCCGGAGTATATCCGCACAGCAAGCTGCACCCGTATGTCCGTAAGTTTGGTCTAAAAGCCTCGACATGCTGTGTAGACGCTTATAACCTCATACGGCACATCCGGTATAACAACAAGTCCGAGACCCTGCTGAAAATCGGACAGATCAAGCTACTTGAGTATAGCGTTAATCACAGTATCAGTTCTGACGAATGGAAGAAAATCCTGACCGCCCTGCGACATGGATTTCAGTTCAAGAAGCTCGACAATGTAGGAGACTGGTTTGACCACCTCAGTATTCTTGCACAGCTCGGCTTGGACTCCAGCAATCCGAAATACATCTGTCCGGAGAACTTCGAGGAGGAGCACAACCGCCTGAATGAGAGGCTCCGTCGCAAGCGTGAAAGGGAAAGGCGCGAGCGTGACCGGATAAGGCTTGAGGAGCAGATGAAGCGAGACAAGGAGGCTGCAGACCCGAACTCGAAAAAGAATAAGGATTACAGGAAGCGGCTCGGTAAGATGCTCGGAGTGACCGTTGAGGCTGGTGACCTGATACTGAAACCCCTGCAGACCGTCAAGGAGTTCATGGAAGCAGGAAACACACTTCACCACTGCGTATATACAAACGGCTACTACAAGAAAGAGAATTGCCTGATAATCGCGGCCATAGTGGCTGGCCAGCTTATGGAGTGCATCGAGATAAGCACAAAGGACTGGGAGATCAAGCAGTGCAGAGGCAATCACAATCAGCCAAGCGAGCACCATGACCGCATAATGTCAGCAATGCAGAGCAATATGCGAAAATTCAGGAGGGCGTGCGTATGAGACCAAAGGGAAACGGGCTCGTCGAAATAGCCGGAGAAACGCCCAAGGAGCGAGGATTTTTCTGTATGCAACTGGTAATGTATATCAGCGAGGAACAAGAGGAATCAGGCGAAGATATGGAGCTTCTCTGGAGGGACAGGTTTGACCAAGCCAAGAGCGGAGAGTGCCACTACAAGGACAAATGCAAGATCTATCACAGAACAATCGAGAAACACAACAAATCATAATTCATTAACCCATTTAATCAACAAAATCATGATGAAAATTTTTATTGAAAATCCTGCTGACCAGACACTGGTAGCAGTTGAGGACTGGAAGAAAGTCGAGAACCCACAGAGCGCACAGCTCGTGATCATTCAGACAAGCGAGACCACCGGAATCAAGATTCACAAGAATCAGCTTGCCGGACGGTTTGAGTTCAAGGAGGCACAGGAAGCGGCAGCCGGCTTGAAAGATTTTGACGAGCAGGGCTTCCGCTGTCCTACTCGCCGCGAATGTCTTGACATCTACGACGCAAGGTTTCAGGGTCTTGATGAAGCCCTTGAGCTGATCGGCGGAGAAAGGCTGGATAATAACTGGATTTGGACCTGCGAGGAGGACCCAGACCCCGAGTACAGTAGCCGCAGCGCCTTCTTCTTCAGCGGCTTCCACGGTGGGCTGGGCATCAACGGCAAGTGCCACAGTTACTCCGTGCGCCCCGTCACTGCTTTACAATTCGTTAAATAGTTCCCCGTTCCTCCGGCAGTCGCTCGACAGAGTCTGCCGGAGGGCTTAAACCGAAACGATATGAAAAAGGCAATGTTTAATGATGAAGTCGGACTTACAGACGCGGTAATCGCGAAGACGAAAGACCTAACTCGCCGAGTGATTCCGTCCAAGATTCTGCACCAGTTCGGCGTAAATCGGCACACATTCGAGGCAAGGAAGCTCGACCTTGTGGAGGCTTCACCTTGGAAGATCGGAGAAATACTGGCGGTTGCACAGCCATACAGCCGAATTCTGAACTGGAGGGAGGATGCTCCGAAAGACCTCGCACAGCACGCAGGATTTTCAAACAAGATGTTCGTCGATCCGGAGCTCATGCCTCACCGAATCCGCATCACGGGAGTGAGGGTCGAGCAGCTGCAGGACATCACGGACGAGGATTGCGCCAGAGAGGGAATAGAATTCGAGCCTGAAAGACCTGTCGCGTCGTTCGGCTTTTACGGTCAGGCTTACATCACCCGACAGGGTACGATGAAGCAGAGGAGCTGGTGGTTCGCCACGCCTCGGGACGCTTTCCGGAAGCTTATCGAGAAAGTGTGCGGCAAAGGGACATGGGAGGAAAACCCGTATGTCTATGTTTATGAATTCAAACTGATCAGATGATGAATACTACACACAACAGCCCGAGTCCGGAAGCGGTACACAAGTCTTTCTGCAAGAGTGTTCTGCAGATGCTTGACAAACAGCAGGAGTATTTCAGGACAAGAGACCCCAAAGTTCTTGGAGAGAGCAAGAAAATGGAGCGAAATGTCCGGAACTACATCGACACGGTGCTCAACCCAACGCTATTTTGACAATGGAAAAGAATACAAGAGTAAAAGACATCACGCTCACTTATGAGGGTTGCGACAGCTGGGGTCGCCCAGTTTACAAAGATCAGAACGGTCGCTATTGGAAAGATGTTGATCTGGGAGGGCGACCAACCCAGAACGGTATCTGCAGCGCAGACAGTTTCGACGGGGAGCCGTATGCTTCCGTGCATTATTACACAGCAATCAGGAGCGTATCAATACAGGGCGGACCGGACAGCGGCGCAAAGTTTCAAATCAAATAACCAACAAAGTATGCTAAAGACAGACATAATCGGAAACCTCGGGGCGAACGCCCAGGTTAAACAGATCAACGGAAAGGACTATGTGAGTTTCGACATAGCCCACACAGAGAGGGACACGACGGTATGGGTCAGCGCCCTGTGGAGGGGCAACGGCGGAAACCTCCTGCAGTACCTGACCAAAGGCACATCGGTATTCGTGAGGGGCAACCTCTCGGCAGGGACATACACGACACGCTCCGGCGAAGTGCGTGTTTCCTTGAGCGTCATGGTAAGCGAGATAAACCTGATCTCCTCGACCAGAGGACAGGAGGAGCGTGGCTATCTCCAAGGAGTTCGTCAGCTATCGCAGCAACAGCCCGCACCGCCGGCACCTCCGGCTGAACCAGCCGCGCCTGTAGAAACTCCGCCACCAGATGATGACTTACCGTTTTAGCCTAAATCAGCGACTTTATGGCAAAAAACGATAAAGCGGTCAAGCCGACAAAGAAAGTTCGTCAGAGGGCAAATAAACGCCCTTTGACGGATACTTTCACGGCGATTTGTCTGAGCGAGTTGAGAATGGAGGTCGTCAAGGAGTTCCAGTTCCACCCGACGAGGCTGTGGCGATTCGATTACGCGATCCCCTCCCACAAGATTGCTCTGGAGGTCGAGGGCGGCGTATTCTCGAAAGGACGGCATACGCGAGGGGCTGGATTCATCGGCGACATCGAGAAGTACAATGAGGCGGCACGGCTCGGCTGGAGGGTCGTCCGGACAGTTCCATGGGAGCTGCACACTCACAAGACGGTTGAGCTCTTGAGGGAGTTAATCAACAATTCAACAAATTAAGTGCGTACAATGAAAGCATTTTATTTATCTTTGTCGCACGCAACACAAAAGAGTATCAAGATGATAAGTATTTCAGAATTTGTATCGGTTGGCCACCCAGACAAGGTGGCGGACTACATAAGCGAGTACCTGCTTGACAGGTATCTGGAACGGGACCCGAATGTGCGGTATGCCGTAGAGGTCCAGATAAAGGGCTACGATGTCACCCTTGCAGGCGAAGTGACATCAACAGTAAAGTTCGACCAGCAGGAAATCGCAGGTTTCGTCATGGATGCCGTGAGAGAAGTCGGCTACACGAAGGAGTACGCCCAGAAGTGGGGTCCGGAGAACACGATCTTTGCGGACGCCCTCTCTGTCAGGACACTCATAACGGAGCAATCTCCGGACATCGCACAGGGTGTCGATAACGACGGCTGGGGAGATCAGGGTATCTTCTTCGGAATGGCAGAGCCGACGATCAGCAATAAGTTGCCGGAGGATTTCAGCTTTGCGCGTTACCTCGGACAGACCATATACCGAGCGGCAAAATCAGGACTACTTGATTGCGGTCTGGATATCAAAGTTCAGGTGATGTATGAGACGGCTGCAGGAAAGTCTGCGCTTCGGCAGATAATTGTGGCCGCGCCCGTAAAGAGTGAAAAAGCTGCAAGGGATCTATATGAATTCGTCGCTTTCAAACAAGTTTCCGAGCTAATAGACGGCAGCTGGATCCCTTGGAAGTCAAAGCAGCCGCAGCTCATTATAAACGGCACGGGTTCATTTGTCAAGCACGGTCCGATTGCAGACTGCGGAACAACCGGACGCAAACTCGCTGTGGACTTCTACGGCGGAAACTGCCGAATCGGTGGAGGCTCACCTTGGACAAAGGACGGCAGCAAGGCTGACCTTGCCCTGAACCTGTTTGCCCGTGAAATGGCTATGCATCAGGCACGCCTGCACGGCGAAAGGGTGGAGGTTCAGCTTGGCTGTTGCATCGGGAGAAAGGAGGTCAATTATGTGGTAACGGGATCAAGAGGACAGCTGCTCAATCAAGGGGAACTTGAACTTGGTGTGCAGTTGCTCCGTGATCGTTACGGGCTCGACATGCCGATCTATGCAGACCTGTGCAAAAGGGGGCTGTTTGGAGACAGCACCCGACCTTGGGAAATACTTAACATGGAGGGAATATAATGGCAAAAGAAAAACTCAATTATCCTGATCTTCCACAGTGGATGCAGGATTTCAAGCTCAGCCCCC
>JAZSFD010000051.1:0-11797 GCA_045532035.1 Eubacteriales bacterium
TTCTGTTTTGCCGATATCAGAAACCTTGTTTTGGAAAAATGGGCGTATCAATCAGCCGCCCTTTCAGGCAATGGAGGTATTATGACACTCCCTGTTTGTGCACATTGCTAACAGTAATTATTATAATACACTTTGTCAGTAGTCTGGGGCACCCAAAATGGGTGCCCGTTTTAATATGGTTATATCAATTATTCTCCGACAAGCGCGCTGTTGAGATATACATTCACATATCCGGCGTTGGTGAAGAGGAGATAATCTCCGTGGCAGATAATGCCGCTGATGCCACTGGTGTTTGTAGTCGTACCAATCTGCATATACTTATGGAACTCATCGCGCTTGATAGTACCGTCGGAATCAAGGCGGCATCTCCAGAAGTATACGCCGTTATGTCCGCAGGTGAGATAGAGTGTGCCGTCGGCATAGTCTGTACCCTGGTTGCACTGGTCATAATCCTGACCTGTATAGCTCGGCTCACGATCAATAGCGCCGTTGTCGGCCTGTTCATAAGCTTTGATAACCTGCCATGTGCCGTTGAAGGAGCCGATATTTGTTTCAAGCGCTTCACCGAGCGAAAGCGTGCGATCATCTGTGCCGAGTGCGATCTTATAGACATAGCCGTTGTTGTTACAGCCAACGAAGATCGAGTTCTTTCCGTACCAGCAAGTATTGACTTTTGTCATACGGCTGATGCCCGTGTCTGCCCAGTCGTAGGTGATGCAGTTTTCGTCGCCGATATAAAGACCTGTTGCACCATTCTTTACAAGCTCATAAGCGTTATAGTAAACATAGAAGTAGTTTTCGGTGTTCGAGTAGCTTCCGCTTCCGTTACCTACAACAAAGCACTTGTTTTCGGGAGAATAGTCAACAGAGTTTGCATGGCCGAAGTTGTGCTCTACTGTGCCGAGAACTTCGGCGGTGCCATTTTCCCAATCGGGCTTATAGCGCAAGATGACACCCATTCCGTCGTCCGCGTCACCCTTGTCAGAGGTCGAGAACAGCCAAAGCTCATCTTCAACCTCGCACATACCTGACTGATAGTTTCCGGGTGAATATGTACTTGGAGATGTAAAGCTAAAGCGGAAAACAAGTCCCTCCTCACCGAAGGTACCCAGCGTTTCCACGGCGGAATCTTCAAGCTCTTTTCTTACAAAAAGAGGAGTGGATGTTGTGACAGTGATGTTGTCGCTGACGGTGGAGATTGTATCTTCTGTCATATCCTGGCTACACTTGATAGCGAAGCGGAAATACACTGCGTCGGGATACTCGCTTGTAACATCATATGTCGCACCCGCTTCATCGTTTGATGTGCCAAGGAAATTCTTATCTGCATCGTATGCGAGGAGAATATACGCAGAAGCATTACTGTTTTTGGTATAAGAAACAGTCATTCCCTCGGCGAGATGATATTCAGGGGTATAGATACGATTTATTCTCGAAGTGTCTTCTTTACCGTTTGAACCGCCGATTGTACCAACAGCCCAATCAGCTGTGGTAAGAGTATATTTTTCGCAGAAGCTAAAGGCACTTGCGGCATAGTCGCAGGAATCATCTGTGACGGTATAGCCTGGGCAATAAGCTATTCTGTAATAAGCTGTACCCTCGGGAACCGCAGGGCTTGACTGCGAGCTTATCGAATCGGTTGCGGAAACGAAAGTGTATGAGGAGTCATAATAGGAAACGACATATGTGCCACCAAAAGTCGTGTCAAACTCAAAGGCAACATTTGAGGGCATATAGCTCATCATATAGATGTATTCGGAGGATGCAGCAAATTTTGCAGTGCTGTCACCGTCGCCGACACCCGAAGCGTTGATGTTTCCAAGCTCGAAGAATGTGTGGTTGACATCTATTGCACGGGTTGCGGAAACGCAGGTGGCGATTTCTTTTGCTTGATCGTTGTCGGTCACTGTATTACCGTTTTGCATCTTAAGTACAAAGCGAACATAGGTTGCACCTGAAGCTATTTCTTCAACATTAAGAGGGTTAGCAGTTTTGTCACCATATGATTTAATCAGCTTTTTATTTTCGTCATAACCGATAACGGTAATATTGCTGACATAATTAGATGCCACACGCTTGAGAACAAGTCCTTCTACTGGATAGTCCTCAGGAGTATAAACTCTTGTGGTGCTTGTGGTGTTTGCATTACCTGTATCACCTGAGATGGTTCCCTTTTCAAAATTCAAAGCAGCAGGCGCGCTCGACGAAACGGCAGGGACCTGAACAGTAAGGTGTGCCGACATTTCAGGGATATCTGCCACTGTGAGAGTTGTTTTGTCTGTAAGAACGCAGCGATAATATGCAGCGTTTTCGTTCATTTTGGTATATGTTTCTTTGGTGATCCAGTCTGAGCCGGAAATCCACTTCTTGTTGCTGTCATATTCCATGACGATATAGCTGACACCCGAAGCTTTATCAAAGGTGATGATCGTACCGTCAGCAGGAATGTACGCAGGAGTGAAAATACGAGCAGCATTGGTAGCATTCGCAGCACCGTTTTGGCTTCCGAGAGTTCCGAGTCTCCAGTAGTTTTCGTTGAGGGTCAGATATTCGACCACAACAGTTTCCTCGGGCTCCTCAGGCTCAACAGGAACATCCTCGGAGGCTGGAAGCTCGTCAAGATAGAGATTGTATTCGGTGAGTCTGTCGTCGATCAGCTCATAATCGGCGGCGATGGAATCGGTATACTTATCAGCATACATTTCAAGCACCTTTTCGGTGATCTTGGCGGGAGTCATGGTATAATTCTCATAGCTTTCAGCATAAAGCGTCTGCTGTTCGCCGCCTTCGGTATAAACCACATACGGACGGACAGCATATTCCTTGCCGTAATGAACATTTTCAAGTCCCACAAGGCAGAGGGTGTACTTAAAGGATGTGTCCGAAACAGAATAATACTTGAAATCTTCGTTGATGCTTGATATCTTACCGACACCTGCGGTGTCAAGAGTAAGCTCGCCCGAAAGCTTGTCCGATGGGATTATCAGCATTCCGACATCGTCATAATCGGAGATTACGCCGTCGACATTGGCGATATAGCGCACGCCGTAGGGCTCTCCGATTCGGATCTGCACACCGTCAAGAGAGACATCGGCAGAAACCGCAAAGCTGACGATTGCAAGCAGCGCTGTCGCAAGCAATACGGAAAAAAGAATTCTTGCCTTTTTCATTGATAAACTCCTTTTCTTATGAAAAAATAGTACATTTTAATCATATCTTGCAATGTTCATTTTATCAATCATCTTTTCAAAAGCATTTACTTTTTTGCATAATATTGACATACATGGTGAAAATATGCTATACTTTCCCGAATCACAAACAGAAAGAGGTATTTATGTTTTTTCTCAAAGCGGCATTTTGCCGCATCTTTCAGGGCGCTTTCCGCCTTGCGCTTCCGATTCTTCCCTACCGTGAACCGAAGATTGTAAACTCCTGCACAGTTCTTCCTGATGTGCTTAGAAAAGAAAACATCGGCTCTGTGCTTATCGTCACCGACAGAGGTGTTGTGACAAACGGTCTTGTGGCACCTCTTGAAGCTGTCCTGAAGGACAGCGGCATAGACTATGCTATTTTTGACAAGACCCAGCCCAACCCCACAGTGAACAATGTGGAGGATGCCCTCTCTAACTACTACGAAAACAACTGCACGGCGCTCATTGCCATTGGCGGCGGCTCTTCTATGGACTGCGCAAAGGCACTGGGCGCAAGGATCGCATATCCCAAAAGAAAGGTCGGAAGTATGAAAGGCGTTTTGCGGATTCTTCGCAGAATACCCACTCTCATCGCCATTCCGACAACTGCAGGCACAGGCAGTGAAGTCACAATTGCCGCCATTATCACAGATCCCGAAAAACAGCACAAATACGCCCTGATGAGCTTTCCGCTCATTCCGCATTATGCGGTGCTTGATGCTTCACTCACCTATTCGCTGCCGAAAACGCTCACCGCCACCACAGGTATGGATGCTATGACCCATGCCGTGGAAGCGTTCATCGGAAGATCCACCACAAAAGAAACAAGAAGACTTGCGCTTGAAGCGGTAAAGCTTATTTTCGAAAACATCGAAATAGCTTACAACGACGGCCAAAACCATGAAGCGCGCGAAAATATGCTTATTGCCTCATACAAGGCGGGAATCGCCTTTTCAAAGTCATATGTCGGTTATATCCACGCTATCGCCCATTCGCTGGGCGGAAAATACGGAACTCCCCACGGACTTGCAAATTCGGTCATCATGCCTTATGTACTCGAAACCTATGGGAAAAGCGTATACAAAAAGCTTCACGCTCTTGGAGTTGCCGCAGGTGTCTGTTCTGAAAAGGACAACCAAAAGGACGGAGCTGAAAAATTCATCGCTGCCATCCGCAAGCTTAATGAAAGCATGGGAATTCCCGAAAAAATTCCGGGTATCCGCAAGGAAGACATTCCCGAAATGGCAACTCACGCCGAAAAGGAAGCAAATCCCCTCTATCCCGTTCCGAAGCTTATGACAAAAAAAGAGCTTGAAGTCTTTTATCATATGATATCTGATCGGAACGCAAACAAATAACATTTCTGCCAAAGACAAAAATTTGCCCGCAGCATTGACGCTACGGGCAATCTTTTTATTTGACCGAATATTTATTGTTCTTGTAATCCACCGTTATCACACTTCCGTCGGAATAGGTGATGCGGAAAACATCCGGCGATATTTCTTCATGCTTTTCAATAAATTCTGTCTGAAGTCTGCAAAGAGCCTTGTATTCATCATAAGCAGTCTTGATTGCAGATACCGCTGATTTCAGCTGTTCATCGGTGTCGCAGACAATGTCGTCTTTTCCGAGCCAGTCATCCTGATCGCTGCCCTTCAGAAATTTCGAATAGAAATAGAATGATGGGCGCGAGCCGTCCTCGATGACCGCAAGGTGGTTTCTTTCGTCCTTTATGGGGAAATTGACGGTGTCGGTGGTGGAATTGTAAAGAATTATGCCGTGATATGCGATCTGCCAGAAAGGTACGACTTTGTCAGTCATGCTGTCCTCCTCGGCAGGCCAGGAAACATAAAGACCATAGTCAAGATATTTAGAAGCAAAATCAAACACGCCTTCCGACGCAAAACCGCCGAAAAGCTCGCTCGAAAGCGCCATGATATCTTCATATGCTTCAAGCGTTTCCTTGGAATTGCACGAATGCTTTGGATCATGGCACCAACGCAACGGCACCACCGACAAAACATCGATATAATGGAGTCCGCAAAAGCCGAGATCTTTCACCTTGGGAAGATCCTCCTTTGCAAGCTCCAGAGCGCATTTCGGGCAAAGATGATACTGTCTGCCGCCGCTCCAGGCAATGTCGGGGCGGAAGCTGAGAGACGAATCAGCATTTTTGACAACAATATCCTCGCTGAAATTCTCTGCGATACTGTAACAGTCGGTGCTGTTCGTGTGGCAGACAATTGAATAGCCTTTTTCTTTTGCATATTCAACAAGATGACGCAGGCGAGCATCTCCACCCAGGCCTTCTTCGACCGGGAAAAGCTGAGGATATCTTCCGTCGTGTCCTTTCGAATTCCACCCCACAAGGCAGATCTGAGCCTTGTCTACCCCTTGTTCTGAGAGTTCGTCCACAAGGTCACAAACCCTGTCAAAGGTACAGGCAACTTTCATCGCAGGCTCATTTTCGCTCGTCTGTTCAAGAATGTCGGCAGGTGCCGGCTTCCACCCCATACGAATACGGATCTCGGGACTTTCGACGGCATATCGGAGTGCTTCTCTTTCCTTCATCCTTTCGGAAAGAGGACTGCAATTACCGACCTTGAGCTGATAATTTCGATATGCCACTGCCATTTCAGAATAGCCCGAGCCCTGAGGCAAAACCACATACTTCAGGCAAATATCATTATATGGCACAAGTCCGTAAAGATGGAACCGCGGATAGATGTAATACTTTCTGTTTATGACACCGTAAACGATGCTGAAATCGTATTTGTAGCCCTCAACGATGACAAGCACAGCTCTGTCTTTTTGTCTGACACCGAAAAGCGGCATCAGATTCTGCTTGAAGATGCGCTCTCCGTCTTGTTTGTCATTAAAAATACAAAGCCTCGAGCCTTTTCCGTCAAAGTCACCGATGACATAATATCCGTCATCACCTATACCCGCGCAAAAGCTTTCGTCGATGATATCAATATAATCGATACCTGCATCCACATCGGCTTTTTTCAGAGTATAGGTTTCTCCGACACGGGAAAGAGGATATTCTAAACCTTTATCACTTAAAGCTTTCAATGTCAAATTTCCATTCCTCTCTTTTTCTGAAGGGAGTCTTGAATTTCTTTGTCAGAACACCCTTCTCCTCAAGGTGGATATAACACGCCATATCACATGCCCGTCCGCAGATGGAACACTGGTACGCGTGCTGTGCAGGCGGATAGAAATAGATATTGTCAAGAATCTTTCTTGCCTTTTCGGGAGAGATCTGTGCCTCGCCCGCGATTATTTCAAGTCTGTCCTCAAAATCCGAGAATGCATCCTTAGGCATGAATGGATTTTTTGTGCCGCCAGCACCGTTGTAATACACAGCACAGCGCCATTTGTCTGTCTCGCCATTTTCGGATATAGCTTTGCCCGGACAAGCAGCCACACACTTTCCGCACTTATCGCAAAGATGTGGTTTTTTCTCGCCGTCGGCATCAATTTCGGCGTCGGTGAGAATGAAGCAATATCTCACCATGGGACCGAACTCGTCGGTGAGAAGCGCTCCGTGGAGTCCCTTTTCGCCAAGGCCGCATTTTATGGCAGCGTCAAGAAAATCCATCTGTGTTTCGGCAGTCTTTCCGCGATATACGGCATCATATGCCACCTCGGGATTTGTGCTGTCTGCTTCCGGCATTATCTGCTGATGACGGCGCTGAGGCATGGCAACAAAGCCGTCCTCCTCAAGCATCATCGACACGCGCATAAGCGCCATGGGCATGATGGTTTCCTCCATATTTTCAACACCCATGGTAGTATACTGATAGTAGGTCGTGCCCTCCTCGATACCGCGGTATGCGCCGCGAAGCACGCGGAAACCGAGGCCGATGACAGTCTTTGTACGGGGCATTATGGAAAAGATCGGATCGTCTTTTGTAAAGCTGTTTGCCGATGCAAACCCCACAAGATCGGCACCGCAAAGCTTTGCAAGCTCTGTTATCTTGGTTTTCATCATATTTCCCCTTTCAGATGTTTGTAGCACGCCACATCACACGCGCGTCCGCAAAGGCAGGGAGCGTAGCCCCACTGAGTGTTGGGCAGGAAATTCATCTTTCCGTATATTTTACGTGCAGATTCTGCGTCAAAACGCTTTTCGCCGTTGATTATTGCTTCTCTTTCGGGATCGTCCTTGAGAAAATCGTCGGTCATAAAAGGATTGGACTTGTGAGCACCCTTGTAATAGACACTGCACTGCCAGGTGTCAAGACCGCTTTCGGTGTCGATTGCCTTTCCGGGGCAGGCGGAAACACATTTTCCGCACTTGTCACAGATTGGTTCTGTCACGGGTTCATCAAATTCAAGAGGCATATCTGTTATGATAAAGCAATATCTCATGAAAGGACCGTGAGTCTTGTTTATTATTTTTCCCGAAAGACCCGGCTCGCCTATTCCGCAGGCGCGAGCCGCCTTGCCGAAATCGATGATTACATCGGGAACAGGCTTTCCCTCCTCCACCGCTCTTGCGTGGACAAGCTCATATGTATCAAGCACCTCTGGGTTGGTTGTCTTGTCCCCTTTTATGCGAAGATTGGGGATAGATTTCTGAAGGCAGGCATCATAACCCTCGTTTTCGATGAGTCCGCCCATCTTCAAGAGGAAGATCTCTGCCATTTCTTCGTCGATATATTTTACGCCAAGGGTCGTATATCCGTAATGCTGAGCACCGCTCTCCATTCCGAGATAAAGTCCTTTGGGCACCGCAAATCCAAAGCCGATGATGCTTTTTGCAGCGGGAAGAATCATTTTGGGGTCACGCTGGGGGTTCTCCTCGTCATATACTCTGCCGATTCCACAGACTGTGGCGCCCAGCTCCTTTGCTTTGTGTTTTATAAATTCCGCATTCACTGAAAAAATCTCCTTTCGGTGTTGTCGGGGGATGTGTTCGAATTTTCGATGACAAGAACAGTGGCATCGGGGCTTACGACAATGTGATGCCAGATGCCCTTTTTGATATTGTAGACCTTGCACTTTTCCATTTCATATTCTGTGTCATCCTCGATGAGAAGAGCTTTTCCCTCAAGAAGAACAAAAGCCTCATCGGTTTCAAGATGGCGTTCCGATCTATCATTCTTCATAAATCTGTTGCCGTATCGCAAAAAACGATTTTCCAGCCCTCAAATTCCATAGCAACCTTGAAGTTTTCGCCGTCAAATGTATGTATCTCCATTCAGTCAAGCCTCCATGGTTTCTTGGTGCGTAAAGGCGCCTTGAATCTGTCCTCCATGCATCCGCCCTTCTTTTCAAGAACAGACACGCATCCTCTGATGCAACCGCCGCATTTTGCCATGTTGTAGCCCACCCAGCTGGGGAAATACTTTTGAAGAGCAGTATATACCTTCATTATCTCTTTTTCGTCTGCCACATCGGTAACATCCTCCATGAGATCAAGAGAACCGTTTTCATTCTTGTCCCAGACCTCCTTGGGTACGAAAGGATTATAGTGGCGACCCGCATGGGTATAGAACGCATAACAGCGCCACATATCGATGTCTCCCCATTCGATCGTCTTGCCTTCAAGCTCGATCCGAACGGTTTTTCCGGAATTGATGGCAGGAATACAGCCGCCGGGACATTCACGAACACAAGCTCCGCATTTTCTGCAAAGCGGCTCGCCCGAATATATCTCGTCATATTCGTCAAATTCTGCATCGGTGAAAAGAAATGCGACTCTCTGCAAAGGGCCGAACTGAGGAGTCAGAAGCATCTTGCTCCATCCGATCTCACCAAGTCCGCAGGCAACTGCCGCGATTCTGAACTGGAACTGAATGTCGGGAGCAACGCCTCCCTCCCTTGTGGCGCGGGTGAACTGAACGGTTCTGTGGTGCGCTGTTGAGGTCTTGGCATTTTCGTTAACTTCGATCTGCTCCTCGGGAGAAAGGGTGTTTCCGGGAGCGCCATCCATATCGGACACAACTCCGCGGGCGCCGGTGTTACGATAGACAAAAGCTTCGTATCCCTCGTCCTCTATCACCTTTCCCACATGATAAAGCACCGCGGGGGCAAAGATCTCGTTTATACCACCATACGCCATTGACGGATACTGATAGAACTGGGTGCCCTCCTCAATTCCGCGCTGAACTCCGCGAGGGATACGGAAAACAAAGCCTATACAGCTTTTTGCTTCCGGGAAAAGAAACTGCGGATTCATTTCATCAGGTGCGCCTTTGAATCTTGTCATCGGTGCGATTCCGCAAACATCAGCTCCTGCGGCAAGAGCCGCTTCTTTGATCTTTTTGCTGTTTAACATAGTTCCTCCTCAATATATTATACTGTCCTGAATTTTAACAAGTTTTACGGGGTCGCCGTTTTCGAGCACATAGGGATAAATACTGTGGGCAGGCTCAAGCAGCTGCAAAAGGTCACCCGAATATCTGCCCGAAATATAGCTTGAGAGCACAAGCTTTGGGTTTTTATGTACACGAGTCGCAAGCTTTGCCGATTCAAAAAAGGGTTCGTATTTCGAAATATCCTCCGGGCGGACAAAGTTGGTGTAGTCCATTATTTTTTTATAATTTTCTTCTTTTTTAAGAAAAGAACGGCATATGCCCTCAAATTTGTAGGCATTATCCATCTTTGCAATCTGTGCTTCGTGGGCAACGAGGTTGTCGTGGAAAATGTGAGCCGAGCAGAAGTTAAGACATCCGCTGTTTGCAAGCATATAAAGCTTTTTACCATTTGTCGATGTCCACGAGTGGAGATTCTTTATAGCTTCAAAATCGCGGTTCAGTTCACGCTTCATGTAAAACCCGTCGAACCAATCGGAAAGATATTCCATTCCATGCACGCTTCCGATTTCCATATTCACGGAAGCACGGGTTTCAATATTTTCAAAATTGTTTTTCATAAATTTTGCCACAAGCGGAGAGGTGGTGGTCACAGATGCAAGACCAAATTTTTCACCGATGTAATTTACCGTGTCCCCCGCTTTGCCAAAGAAATCCTTCGAAAGGCTTTCGGCACCGTAGCAATTGGCGTTGAGCAGAAGATTAAGCTTTATTCCCGCCTGCGAAACAGCCTTGAGAGCACTTCTCTGAATATCCATCATTTCCCATTCGGTGTATTCCCCCGATACAGTCTGGGAGCTTCTGCCGCTGGGGAAATTGCCCCACGAGAAGTAAACTTCGTAAATGTGTTTTGCGTTTTCTGTTATGCAATCAAGAAAACTGTCACACACCTTTGGAAGTCCTACAGAGAATTTCATAAAAACAAACCTCTCGATTTTATATTCTTGTATTGATTTTAATATGAAAACGTGTTAAAATCAAGACATGAAACAAACTATATCTTTCAAAAAACAAACATTTTGATGAAAGGATGCTCACGATGCTTCTGCGTGATATTAACCCTCATGTCAGATTTGCCTGCCGTATATTTTTCAAAAGCGAACAGGCAACCTTTAATGTATTTGATTGCAGGCTGTTTTATATTCTCAAAGGTACTATCGAAATTGAGCTCGACGGACACAAATATACTCTATCTGACGGGTGCGTATTTTACTGTTCTGCCACAAGCGTTTACAGCATAAGATCAGACGGATGTGAACTTTATTCTCTCAATTTTGATCTCACTCAAAAACGGAATGACATCTGCAAATGTTGTCCCCCTACCGTACTTGAACCGGGACATACTTCTCATTTCTCGGAAAAAGATATCATTGATGATTGCGACTTTCTGAACGACCATCTTTTCATCCAATCGGGAGGAAAACATTTTGATGCCATATCGGGAATCGTAAATGAGCTTGCACAGAAAATGATCTTCTACCGCGAAAAAGCTTCAGCCATGCTGAAGGATCTGCTTATTGATATCCACAGACTTTCGCAAAAAACCGACAAAAGCACTGCCGACGCCGTGGAAACGGTGATTGCTTATCTTCACGAAAATTTCAGCAAAAAGATTTCAAACGAACAGCTTGCCGCCATTGTCGGATATCACGAATACCACCTGAACAGACTTTTTGTCAGGGACACAGGCAAGACCCTGCACCGTTATGTTCTCACCATGCGCATTTCGGAAGCAAAAAGGCTTCTAACAAACACCGAAATGTCCCTTTCGGACATTGCCGACGCAGCAGGCTTTTCGAGCAACACTCATTTTGCAGGCTGCTTCAAAAAAATGGTCGGTCAGAGTCCGTCGGAATACAAGGCGTCCATGAAAAGCAAAATATGACATCCACGAATCGTGTATGTGAGCTTGCTGACAAAGTGTATTACATTAATTGCTGTTAGCAATATCACAAACAGGGAGTGTCTTAATAGCTTCATTGCTTGAAAGGGCGGCTGATTGATACGCCCATTTTTCCAAAACATGGTTTCTGATATCGGCAAAACAGAAGTCCAATCAGATGTGCTGACATTGTCACTTGATTCTTGCAAAGCCTTGCAGAAAAACTTCAACCTTTGCAGCCTTTTGATATCGGAAATGAGGCTGATATCGGAAAATCCTTTTTGATAATTATTTTCTACTGTCATTTCTTTTCCAAAAAGAAATGACGAGGGGGAGTGCGCGAGAGGGGCACGATGGCCCCTCTCGCATTATTCTTTGATCAAATTCCGACACCTCAT
>JAZSFD010000109.1:0-9214 GCA_045532035.1 Eubacteriales bacterium
GGAGGAGCCTTAATAAGCCCCCCTCGCGAGTGTGGTGGATCCGCCGCAGGCGAAGACGGAAGGAGTCAGAATTTTTGTTTATGTAAAGACTCTGATAAGCCTTCTCCTGTGGGAGCAGGTCGACGCACAAGCCTTTGAACAGAAAAAAGCACTTCCGAAGAAGTGCTTTTCGTTTTGGGGTGGGTAAAGAGACTCGAACCCTCGACCTTCAGGGCCACAACCTGACACTCTAACCAACTGAGCTATACCCACCATATGTAATTGAAGCTCCGCCTTATGTGGCGTTTTGGCGGAAATAAAAAAGTGGCGTGCCTTGAGGGACTCGAACCCCCGACCTACTGCTTAGAAGGCAGTTGCTCTATCCAGCTGAGCTAAAAGCACATCGCCAACAGAAAATGGAGCGGGTGATGGGAATCGAACCCACGCAATCAGCTTGGAAGGCTGAGATTCTACCATTGAACTACACCCGCATCGAGTAATATTATGTTGTAGCTGAGACACAATCTCAACCGCTCATATATATTATCACAAATCCTGCGATTTGTCAAGACATTTCTAAAAATAATTTTGGAAATAAGTAAATATTTTGCAAAATGCATGGGAACAGCCACACAGACTGTTCCCATTTTGTGTAAAATATTGCTTAATTATTCCTGAACAGTGTTATTTGCACTTTCTGCGCTTTCGGCAGGGGGAGCGTCGGAGGAGGTGACCTCAGCATTTTCGCCGTCGGTCTGCTCGCCATTCTCCACGTCCTTTTCTTCTTCGCGGGCAACGGGTGTGAAGCCTACGATGGAGGTGCCTTCGGCTACCTTCATAACAGTGACGCCGCCTGCGGTTCTGCTGTAAGTATTGATGCTGTCAACACGGGTTCTGATGATCGTTCCGGTGTCGGTGATGAGCATTACATCCTCATCCTCGTTCACTGCCGCAATACCGCAAAGCTTACCGTATTTTCCGCCCACATTATGACAGATAACGCCCTTTCCGCCGCGGTTATGAAGCGGGAATTCCGAAACAACGGTGCGCTTACCAAATCCGTTTTCGGTGATCGAAAGGATCTGTCTTGTGTCGCCTTCGGTGGTTGCCGCAGCGCCAACCACGTAATCGCCGTCAGCAAGCTCTATCGCCTTAACGCCGCGGGCTGTACGGCCGATGGTACGCGCTTTTTCTTCACTGAAGTGAACCGCCATACCGTTATGGGTGGCAATTGTCATGCGGTGAGTGCCGTCGGTCTTGAGAACAAAGAGAAGCTCGTCGCCCTCGTCAAGATTGATGGCAATAAGTCCGTTTCTGCGGGCGTTCTTGTATTCGGTGAGAAGAGTTCTCTTGATGACGCCAAACTTTGTTATCATGGTGAGATATTCTTCTTGTGCAAATTCAGGGATGGAGATATATGCAGTGATCTTTTCGTCGGGAGAAAGCTCGATGACATTTACAAGGTTTGTTCCCTTCGAACCCTTGGACGATTCGGGAATCTCATAGCACTTCTTGATGAATACCTTGCCGAGGTTCGAGAACATCATGAGATAGTTGTGGCTGTGGGCAATGAAGACATTTTCAACAAAGTCTTCCTCCTTGGTATGCATGGCAATAATACCCTTGCCGCCGCGTCTTTGTGCCGAATAGGTATCGGCAGGCATACGCTTGACATAGCCCTCATGCGAGATGGTGATGACGCAGTCCTCGCGCTCAATAAGGTCTTCCATGAGTATTTCGTTTTCGACAGGAATGATCTCGGTTCTTCTTTCGTCACCAAATCTGCGGCGGACATCAAGAAGCTCGTTCTTGACGATCTCACCGACCTTGACTTCGTCGGAAAGAATGTCTTCGATCTCGGCGATCTTCTTGTGAAGCTGCTCCAATTCTTCGATAAGCTTTTCGATTTCAAGACCCGAAAGGCGTCCGAGAGGCATCTGAACGATTTCCTGAGCCTGAATCTCGGTTATATCAAAGCGGGCAATAAGTCCCTCTTTTGCTTCCTGAATGGTTTTTGATGCGCGGATTATCTTTATGGTTTCGTCGATGTTGTCGATTGCAACCATAAGACCTTCAACGATGTGTGCGCGCTTTTTTGCCTTGTCAAGGTCGAAGCGGAGTCTGTTTTCAACAACATTGAGCTGATGGCGGATGTAGTGCTGGAGGATCTGCTTTAAGGTGAGAACTCTCGGCTCGCCGTTGACAAGGGCAAGCATATTCATGGCGCAGGTGTCCTGAAGCTGGGTGTATTTATAGAGAAGATTGAGAACGATGTTGGCGTTCACATCGCGTCTGACATCGACAACGATACGCATACCGCCTCTGCCCGATTCGTCGCGAAGTCCCGTGATGCCGTCAATACGCTTTTCCTTGACAAGATCTGCGATGCTTGAAACAAGAGCGCTCTTGTTTACCATGTAAGGAATTTCGGTGAAGATGATGGAGGTTCTGCCGCCGTGTTCTTCAAAATGGGCTCTTGCGCGTACCATGACCTTGCCCTTACCTGTGGCATAGGCTTCGTGGATGCCTGCAGTGCCGTAGATCTGACCGTAGGTCGGGAAATCGGGGCCCTTGATGAACTGCAAAAGGTCAGAAAGCTCTGCCTCGGGATGCTCAAGAAGATATATCGTTCCGTCGATGACCTCTGTCATGTTGTGGGGCGGAATGTTTGTCGCCATACCGACGGCAATACCGATCGAGCCGTTGACAAGAAGATTGGGGAAGCGGGCAGGAAGCACCGTGGGCTCCTTGAGCTTGTTGTCAAAGTTGGGCATGAATTCGACGACATTCTTGTCGATATCAAGAAGCATTTCGTCGGAGATCTTTGACATTCTTGCCTCAGTGTAACGGTAAGCCGCAGCACCGTCGCCGTCGACATTACCGAAGTTTCCGTGACCCTCCACAAGGGGATAGCGCAGTGAAAAAGGCTGGGCAAGACGAACCATCGCGTCATAAACCGCAGCATCGCCGTGGGGGTGGAAGTGACCGAGCACATTACCGACGGTGGTGGCGGATTTTCTGAAGGGCTTGTTGTAGGTCAGACCGTCCTCATGCATGGCATAAAGAATGCGTCTGTGAACAGGCTTGAGTCCGTCGCGTACATCGGGAAGCGCGCGGTCGATGATGACCGACATCGCATATTCGATAAACGAACGCTTGACTTCTTTTTCGATCTCGACATTCATTATTTTGTCGCGGAAGTTCTGTTGATCTTCTCTGATTTCATCCATTTGGTTTTCCTCCGAATTTATTGGAATATATTGTCTTTTATTTTACGCCGGATATTCAAAATCGGCAGATGTCAGCTTTTCGATGACCGAAAGATAATCCTTTGCAAGCTTCTTTGCACCGTCAAGGTCGTGGCTTTCAAAGTTCCCGCACTCTCTTTTTTGTGCGCCGGGAACCGTCTTTTCGGGATAGCTTGCGATAAAGCTGAAGGCTTCGCAAAGGGTTTTGAGCATATCCTCTCCCGAAAGAGTGTCAAAGGTCACAAGATAAAAGCCTGTCATACAGCCCATGGGACCGAAATAAACGATCTCATTTTTGAAAGCCGAGTTGCGAAGAAAGGTTGCGCAAAGATGCTCAAGGGTGTGGGAGGCGGCGGGAGTGAGATAATCTTTGCCGTTGGGGATCTTCATGCGAAGATCGTATGTCACGGTGTTGCGGTCGCAGCGGGAAAGATAAACTCCCTCTTTCAGCACATCGTGATTTACCGTAAAGCTTTTTATAAGTTCCATTTTATTCTCCTTCTCCTTGTTCGTGAGCTGTGCCGTCGGCAGGCGGTGCAGGATCAAGGGGCGGAATAGGATTTTCCTGTGCCTCGTGAGTCTCCTGCGAGGCATTCTCTGTATTCTCTGCCTGCTCCTCTTCGCGGCGCATTTCTTCCTCATATTCCTTGCGTGCCGCCTCTCTTTGCTCTTCAAGCTCTTTCAGGTGTTTTTCGTAGGCGTTGACATATTCCTTCGCCAGGCGCTTGCCGCGGGAATTGTTTTCTATGTAAAGCTTTGCCACATTCATCTGGGTGTTGACATAAACATTCATGTTCTTGTAGCCGTTGATGGTGGCGGTCATTTTTGTTACCATGTCAAAGGTGACCTCGGGTGTGGGGTTTTTGTCGTTCAGGGTAACATTTTTGTAGACCATTGTGCAGGCAGCTGTTGCATCATCATAGATGCCGTCGATCTTCTCGGGTCTTATGATACCCAAAATGCCGAATCTCTGTTCAAGAGCAAGCACCGCATCGTTCTGTGCTCCCGGGACGATGGTCACATAGTTTTCGTGGTTGAAATGCGAAAGCCCCGTGGGGAACTGATATTTTTCGGTAATATCGGGGACATACATATCGGGCTCAAGGCCAAGGCCGTTGTAGGAGGTCTTGTCAAGAGTAAGAATCTCAAGGGTGGTGATGGTAAACGAATCTCCGCTTGCCACCTGGTAGGATGTCTGACCGAGAGCCTTTCCGAAGGTGGTCTTGCCGATAAGCTTGACTCCGAGCTGAGAACGGAGAATGTATGCCATAAGCTCGGCTGCACTTGCGGTGTTTTCATTGACAAGTATCAGAAATTCTTCAAACACCGAAGGGTCATATTTGTCGCCTGCAAGAGCTGTTGTAAGAATCGGCTCCTCCTCGGTGCGGGTACGGGTGTAATAAAGGGGGGTGCCCTCCTTCAGGAACAGGCACGCCATCTGCAAGACCGCATCTGCCTGTCCGCCGGGGTTGTCGCGCAGGTCTATAATAATGTTTTTGCAGCCCGCGGCATATACTTGGTCAAGAGCTGTTTTGAACTGCTCAAAGGTATCGTACGAGCTGAACGCCGTGATCGTTATGGTGGCGGTGGAGGTCTGCTTATCTATCGCAAGCGAAATGTCACGTGTGGCGGCAATTCCTTTTGCCACACCAAGCTCAACAAGAACCGGGACACCGTCCTCGTCCATTCGCTCAACGACCATCTTAACCTCTCTTGTGAAGTCCCACGAAAGAAGCGAAAAATCCATAAATCTTTCTGCGTCATAATCGGGAGCGGAAAATTCGCGGTAAAGGGCAGAGGCTTCCTTGTCCTTTTTTGTATAGGGCATACTGTTAAGCAGATATTTTATGCCCGACACTGTCATTCCCTCGACATTCACCCCGTCAAGAGAAACGAACCTGTCGCCTGCCAGAAGCCCTGCAAAATGCGCGTTTGAGCCTTCGATTACATCTGTTATGTAAATACCGGGACGGTCTTTTCTTTGGTCCTCCGCATCAAAGCTGTCCGAATCGGCAACGATAATTCCGTAGGAGGCGCTTGTTGTTCTCAAAAGAGGATCCTGTGCCGAATAATAGGCGCTGTAAGGATCGTTCGCCGAAAGAAGCGCGTTGGCAAGAGCACCGATCATCAACGGATTGTTCAGAAGATAGTTGTAAAGCATGGTGTTGATGAGGGTCTCGCGGTCTGTTTCATAAAGGCTTGTTTCAAGATAAAGATCAATGATCTGCTGAAGCAAAATGTAGTTTGAGTATCCCAGAGCTTCCGATTGGGAGACTGCCGATGCCGTAACCGTACTACCAAAAAGCAAAGTAAGAGCAATGAGCGCGGCGACGGCTTTTTTGAAAAAGATTTTCATTTTACATCCTTTCATGCAAAGGGGTGGTTAATCGGAATCGTCCGGAGGGGCGATTTTGAAGACAAGCTTTGAGCTTTCGCACCTTGTCACTCCGACATCGATAGAATATTCAAGAACGATCCTGCCGAAAAGCTCGTCGGAAAGGTCGATTTCCATTTTTTTCGTCAAAACGGAAAAGTCAACCGTCAGATCGTTGGGAGGTTCAAGGGGTTCTGTAGGGAGCAGATATTCCAAGCTCTGGAAGACGCGCTCCGACTTCGCAAAAGAAAGATTGGGAAAGGGCGAAAAAGGGAGAAACGTCGAAATCGAATCGTCTCCCATGATGCATAAGGCGGTGGGAATGATATCGCCATAGGAAAATATGATCGCGCCCGATTCCTGGCGCAGGATGTACCCGTCATAGGCGCAGGCGATCGAAGCGTTGCGATCCTTTCTTTTTTGAGGCTGCGTTATGAATTGCTCGGGTATGTTCGCCATGATGGCGTCTCTTATCGGGTACTCGACCATGGTGTTAACGCCGGCGGCAATTTCGTCCGGAAAATATTCGTCGAGTATACCCGGCAGATTTTTGCAGGAGGGGAAAATATGCGGATTGTCGCCAAAGCCCTTGCCCTCCGGAAAAAAGGCAATACCGTACATGTTGGAATAAAGCTTTCTGTCGGTAAAATAATGCTCACCGCAAACCGTTATGCGGCAATTGGGTTTTTCGAACCTGCCGAAAAGCAGCGATTGAATGTCTGCGATCATTTGAGGCAAATAATGTCCTTTCAGAATGTGTGTTCAGCCGATCGAGACCTTGGTGACATTTTCGGCGTTTTCGCCAAGGAAGATCGAGGCGACAGTGCTGAAATTCTGGGTCTCATCGCTGACAAAAAAGCGTACCGAGCCGTGTCCCGGAGTGTCGGTCAGAAGAGCTTCCTTCGAAAGCAGTTCCTTTGCAGCAAGGGCGGCTTCATACCCCGAATCGATGATCTCGATTTCGCGTCCCAGAACCTCCGGTGCCACAGAAGCCACAAGCTCTTTGATTATGGGATAGTGGGTGCAGCCGAGAATAAGGGTGTCGCAGTCGGTGCCCGCAAGCTTTTCAAGGTATTCACGGGCAATGATACGGGTGACCTCGCAATCGCGGTCGATATACCCCGCCTCAATGAGGGGAACAAACATGGGACATGCAACAGAATTCACCGAAAAGGCAGGGTTAAGCTTTTTAAGCTCAGTCTCAAAGGCTTTTTTTCCGACGGTGGCAGGGGTGGCAAAAACGGCAATGCTTCCGCTTTTTGTCTTTTTTGCCGCCGTGTTGCAGGCAGGCTTTATGGCTCCGATAATGGGAAGCGGAAACTTTTTCTCAAGCAAGTCGAGAGCCACGGCACTTACTGTACCGCAGGCAATGATTGCGGCTTTGATGTCAAAGCCCATAAGAAAACGCATATCGTCGTCGGCATATCGGATAACCGTTTCAAACGAACGGGTGCCGTAGGGCACGCGGCCGGTGTCTCCGAAGTATATGAATTGCTCATCGGGGAGAATTTTTTTCAGCTGCTTCACGGCGGTAAGACCTCCGAGCCCTGAATCAAAAACTCCGATGGCGCAGTGTTTGTCTGACATATGTGCAATACCGCACTTTCTAAAAAAATCTTACATTATATTATATCATTTTATTCTCATTATGTCAAATAAAATATTGCAAAAACAGGCGGATATTTATGTTTTTTATAAAAAACTTTACAAAAAAGCACATTTGGTTTATACTGAAAGAAAATCATCCGAAGGAGAGCCGCAGTGAGCTTCAAAAAACACACAAAAAACGGCATAATCTACTATACAAGCAGCCTTTTTGACAAGGCAGACATTCCCCATTTTTTTGCCGCAAGGTACGGCGGAATAAGCCGTGGGGATTTCTTCTCGCTGAATGTTTCCACAAGTCGCAAGGACAAAAACGGAAATCCCGACAGCATCGCGAACATCCGGGAAAACCTTTCCCGGGGACTTGCCCTTGTCGGCTCGTGCGAAGAAAGCACCTGCATGATGAAGCAGATACATTCATCGGAAATAGAAAAAGCTTCAGTTTCCTGCGTCGAGGTTTTTGACCGATGCGGCGATTTTCAGCCCTGCGACGGCGTTTTCGCCCGCAAGGGTATGCAGACCGACACTCTGTGCGTAAAAACCGCAGATTGCGTGCCTGTGCTGCTTTATGACACAAAAAATGATGTGGCGGCGGCACTTCACGCAGGCTGGAGGGGCACTGTCGGAAATATCTGCGGAAAAGCTGTGCAAAAGATAAAAGAGCTTCACCCCGATGCTCACATTATCGCCGCCATAGGCCCCTGCATTCTTGAATGCTGTTATGAGGTGAACAGCGTCGTTTATGACGCGGCGATGAAAAATGTCGAAGAGTTTGGGATTTTGTCGAATGATGTCGAAAAGTGCTTCGTCAGCAGATATTTTGCCGACGGCGAGGACAAATATCGCGTCTCATTGCCGAAGCTTAACAGACTTTTTCTTGAAAGCGCAGGAGTCAGAAGCAAGGACATCGATGAAGCGGAGCTGTGCACCTGCTGTCACAGGGAGGATGGAAAGGAGATTTTCTTTTCCCATCGTGCGCAGAAAGGCTTTTCGGGAACACAGATGAGCGTTGTGAGGGTAAGAGGCTGAGCCTGCGGACTTTTTGAATTACCAATCGGGGCGTTCGGTGAAATCCTCAAGCGAAAAGCCGTCAAGCAAGCCGACCCTTGTTTCAGCCTGCTTTTCCTCCGAAAGCTTTTCGACCACCCACTTTTTTATGGCGTGATAATCCGAATCATATCTCCTTCCCGTTTCAGCTTTGTAACGGTCAAGGATATCTATGAGCCTGCTCGCATCATTCTCGCCGTGATCTTTTATCAGCAGGTCATACTGGGCCTTTGTCAGATAAACATTTTCTCCGAACAACACTTTCTCGCGGTCGGTCGCGCCGTTTCCTTCTTGCCTTATTGCGTTATTATAATTATTATCTTTATTTAATATTTGTCGGTGATTTGTCGATGATTTGTCATCTATTTGTCGATAATTTGTCACTTCATTTGTCGGTGACTGATACTTTTCGTAGTTTACCACCGTGAAAACCGTGCATTTTGGGGCATTTTCGGGTGTTGGCTCGATTGCTATTTCATTTGTCGATTTCAGATGTTCTATTGCAGTGCGCACATTTCTTACCGAAAGATTTGTTTCCTGCGCAAGGGCGGCAACAGAGCAAACTCTCTGACCTCTTCTGACAGTCATTCCGCACCAGTCCGCGTCCTCCCAATTCGCTGTGAGTATCAGATGTTCAAAAACGATTCTTGTGACATGGACTTTATACCATCTCCATGTCAGCAGCGAACGATGGATACTGACAAAGCCTCTTTCAAGCATAAGTCCACCTGTTTTTTAATACTTTCATGTACTAAAGCGCCTCTCTTTATAATTTTGTGTTGTCCGCGGCAGCCTTTTTTGAGCTGCTGTGTAGTTTTATCCGCACAAAATTATTTTTGGGCGTATCATAATTATAAAACATCTGTTCGTTTTTGCCAATCGTCAGAATGCACAAATTTCAAAACATTCGTTCGTCTATTTTTCACGCATTGCAGTTTGGATACCTGAATCGACAGCGCAC
>JAZSFD010000036.1:0-15300 GCA_045532035.1 Eubacteriales bacterium
ACCGCAGGTAACAACCACCTCGGCGGCGATGACTTTGACGACAGACTTATCAACTACCTTGCTGACCAGTTCAAAATGGAAAACGGCATCGACCTTCGCACCGACAAAATGGCTATGCAGCGTCTTAAAGAAGCAGCAGAAAAATGCAAAATCGAACTTTCCGGCATGACCCAGGCAAACGTAAACCTTCCCTTCATCACTGCTGATGCAACCGGCCCGAAACACCTTGACTGCAACGTTTCCAGAGCAAAATTCAACGAGCTCACCGCAGACCTTGTTGAAGCAACCATGGGACCGGTTCGCCAGGCACTTTCCGACGCAGGCCTTAAAGCTTCCGAACTCGACAAGATTCTTCTCGTCGGCGGTTCTTCCAGAATCCCCGCTGTTCAGGAAGCAGTTAAAAACATCACCGGCAAAGATCCTTTCAAAGGCATCAACCCCGATGAATGTGTTGCACTCGGCGCAGCAATCCAGGGCGGCGTTCTTTCCGGCGAAGTAAAAGGTCTTGTTCTCCTTGACGTAACTCCCCTTTCTCTCGGTCTTGAAACTCTTGGCGGCGTGTTCACCAAGATCATCGACAGAAACACCACCATCCCCGTAAAGAAGAGCCAGATATATTCGACAGCGGCAGACAGCCAGACATCTGTTGAAGTTCATGTTCTCCAGGGCGAACGCGAAATGGCAGCAGGCAACACAACACTCGGAAGATTTGTTCTCGACGGTATTCCTGCAGCTCCCCGCGGAGTTCCCCAGATCGAAGTTACCTTTGATATTGACGCCAATGGTATCGTAAATGTTACCGCCACCGACAAGGGCACAGGCAAGGAACAGCACATCACCATCACTTCCTCGACAAATATGTCCAAGGAAGATATTGAAAAGGCTGTCAAGGACGCCGAAAAATATGCCGAGGAAGACAAGAAGCAGAAGGAAGCAGTTGACACAAAGAACCAGGCCGAATCGCTTATCTTCCAGTGCGAAAAGACACTCACAGAGCTTGGTGACAAAGTGACCGACGAAGAAAAGGCATCCATCGAAACTGCCAAGGAAAACCTCAAGACAAAGGTTGCAGGCGGCAACACTGAAGAGATCAAGGCAGGCATCGAGGAGCTCAACAAGGCATTCTATGCCATCAGCGAAAAGCTTTATCAGCAGGCTCAGGCGGCTCAGGGAGCAGACGGTGCGCAGGCAGGCACACAAAATGATGACGGCACCATCAACGCTGATTTCGAAGATAAAAACTGATTTCTTGCAAAACGAATATACTGAAAATGAGTGGAATGCCGAGGGGAACGAAAGTTTCTCTCGGCATACACGGTAAAAAACTATAACCACAAGGTACATTTATGGCAGATAATAAAAGAGACTATTATGAAGTCCTTGGTATACAAAAGGGCGCAAGCGAGGACGAGATCAAAAAAGCCTTCCGAAAGCTTGCGAAAAAATATCATCCCGACTTAAACCCCGGGGATGCCGAGGCCGAAAAAAATTTCAAAGAAGTCAACGAAGCCTACGAGGTTTTGTCGGACAGCGACAAAAAAGCCCGCTATGACCAGTACGGACACGCAGGCGTTGACCCCAATTTCGGTGCCGGCGGCACGGGATTCGGCGGTTTCGGCTCGGATTTCGGAGATATCGGCGACATTTTCTCAAGCTTTTTCGGTGGCGGCTTTGGCGGCGGTGGCTCATCTCAGAGAAGAAATGCACCCTCGCGCGGTGCCGATTGCGAGGTTCGTGTGACCATCGGCTTTGAAGAGGCGGCTTTCGGCTGCAAAAAATCCATCTCATACAGCCGAACCGATAAGTGTGAATGTTGCGGCGGTACAGGTGCCGAAAAGGGCACATCTCCCGAGACCTGTTCTGCTTGTAAAGGCTCGGGTCAGGTGCGCGTTCAGACAAGAACTCCTTTTGGTGTGATGCAGCAGACAAGAGCTTGCTCAACCTGCGGTGGAAGTGGAAAAACCATCAAGAACCCTTGTAAGGAATGTTCGGGTACCGGATATGTCAGAAAGAGCATGAAGGCCGATGTGAATATCCCTGCGGGCATCGACAACGGTCGCACCATCAAGCGTGAAGGCTATGGACACGCAGGACGCAACGGCGGTCCTTGCGGCGATCTTTTCATCACGGTGGCAGTGCGTGAGCATGAGATATTTGAGCGTGACGGCTACGACCTTTATTGCGAAGTGCCCATCTCTTATGCCGAGGCAGTTCTCGGCGCGAAGATTCATGTTCCCACTCTTACGGGCGACTATGAATATGAGATTCCCGAGGGCACTCAGACGGGAACGACCTTCCCCATCAAAAACAAGGGAGTCCAGCATCTGCGTATGCGACAGACAGACAAAGAGCGCTTCGGAACCCTTTATTTTACGGTAACAGTTGAGATACCAAAGCACCTTTCGCAGAAGCAAAAGGATCTTCTCAAGCAGTTTGACGAAAGCCTTGAGGCAAAGAACAGCTCGAAAAAGTCCTCTTTCTTTGAAAAGGTCAAAAAAGCGTTTCAGATGTAAATATAAAACAGGACTCATCAAATCGGTGAGTCCTGTTTTTATAAGTTTTTATCAGTGATGTTCCTCTATATACTTTTCAAGCAGTTCCATTGATTGGTGCTCAAGATATCCGGTGGCGTCATCAACGTAAAATTTTGAACCGAGGCTTTTGCCGATATACTCGATGATATCCAAAACAAGAAGATGAAACTGCACATCGGTGTCAACTGTGTTAGAAAAACCGAGCACAAAACTGCGGTTTGCGTTTTCTTCTTTTTCAAGGAAAAGAGATACGATTTTTTCGCATTCTTCGTCAAAAAACATCGCGCACACCCGATCTCCAAGAGACATCTGCACAGGAGCGAACTTTTTTTGCGCCAAAACGCAGATGGTATTGAACCCGTTTTCATTGCAACCGCCAAGCCATGAGTTTTTTTGGCGGAACGCAATGCCGTCTGTTATTCTGCCGATGTTTTGAAAAGGGTCAAGAGAAGTATCCTTTGTTGCAATTAGGCGTTTGAACATCAGTTTTCGCCCTTCTTTGTGGCAAGCGATTCGTCACGGGTGAAGATTGAGCCGATCTTCAGAGGTTTTTCGGGGTTAACGATCTTGATGCGGATGATGTGCTCGCCGGGTTCAAGGTCTTCTGCGAGAATGGCAGGAGCGTGGCTGGAGCCGGGCTTTTCAACAAATTCACCGTCGTCAACCGAGATGAGGAATTTATCTTCTTTGTAATAGTCGCACCAGAGGGCGATTTCTGTTCCGTTGAACTTGAATACAAGAAGATCTTCGGTGCTGTCAAGGGTAAAGGTTCCTCTTGAATAGCTGCTTGACGAATATGCGTTGAGATTGCTTGAGATACCGGTGCCGCCCATCTCCTCGGATGCGGTGAGGACATCCTTCTTGGGCTGGATGTGCTGTCTGTTGCCGTCAAAGAGAGTTTCGCTGACCACGGGAATAAGTTTTTTGGGTTCATCGGAAAGCTTTGTGAAATCGGTGTTGAAGAGACTGTTGTACATGAACTCTTCGATACAGTCATAATATACCTTGTTGCCCTCGTCGGTAAGATGAACGATGTCGATGGCGTATTTGGGTTTCCATTCATCCATCGAATAGTTTGCCACCTTGGAAAGGAGTCTGCCCACATGGAGGGTGGGAATGTTATACTGCTGTGCGATGTCCTCGTGAGCCTGCGCCTGGGTGTGGAGCTTGCCCATCTTGTTGGTGAGGAAGCAGCCCGAATCGGTGACAAGGATTGTCACAATGTCTGTGTGAGGAAGTGCTTTTCTGATCTCACGGACGATGGTCTCATACTGGGAAGCCGCCTTTTCATAAGGGGAACCATAGTATTTGTCGTTGATGGAATATTCAAGGAAAACAAGATCGGGCTTAGGGCCGATGACATCCATCTGAACGCGGTGAGTTCCGAGATATGTGCCCGATTCGCCGACGGCGCGGTTGATGTGTTCGATCTCGGCGTCGGGGAAGCTATCATTAAGCCACTGACGCACAAGGGCACGCCATGAATATTTTTCGCGGTCGGATGAGCCATGACCTGCAGTGACCGAGCCGCCGAAATAGACGACGGTCAGCTCCTTGTCCTCGGTCAGCTTCTTGTATGTATGGGTGAGAGGTTCGCGGTAGTTGTTGTATTCGCTGTATTCTGTTCTCATATTTGACATGATGTTATCTTCTTTCTCTGTTATTGCAGGTTCCTCGGGAATTTCGGGAGCCTCGGGCATTTCGGGTGTTGCGGGAGGAGTTTCAGGCTCCGCAGGCTTTTCAGGCTCCGCAGGTTTTTCGGGTTCCGCAGGTTTTTCAGCTTCAGGCTGTTCTTCACTGTCAACCTTTTCGTCCTCGTTTGAAACTTCGGTGTCGGGGGAGTCAACGGGAGTTTCTTCCTCGGTTTTTTCTTCGGCTTCGGAAGTGTCCTCGGACTTTTCTTCGGTATTATCCTCGGAGTCGCCGTCATCGGGAAGCTGTTCGTCTTCCGCAACAATTTCGTTATCGGTTTCGCCGATGTTTTCATCGTTTGAAACATCCTGCGCTTCTTTTGTGCACGCTGCCGCTGTCAGACAAAGCATAAGCGCCAGCGCGAAGGAAATAAGTCTTTTCATGTCTTTCTCCTTGCTCTTGATATGTTTTTCGGCGAGTGCCGAAGTATAGCTATATTATATTATCAAAAAGCCGATATGTCAATCGGATTTGTCCTTTTGCAAGAAAAATCCCGCAGACCTTCTGTTGAAAAAGGTCCTGCGGGATAGATTTCAATAATAACGGATACTTGCCACAACTTTTCCGAGAATAGAGACCTCATCGGTGATGATGGGCTCCATGGAGGAGTTTTCGGGCTGGAGGCGGTATCTGCCTTTTTCCTTGAAAAAGCGCTTGACGGTTGCTTCCTCATCGATCATGGCAACGACGATGTCTCCGTTGTCGGCATAGGGGCGTTGTTCGACCACGACATAATCTCCGTCGAGAATGCCTGCCTCGATCATGCTCGTGCCGCGGATGCGCAGAGCAAAAAGAGAGTCCTTTTCGTATTTTTTCATGGTGGTGTAGTCAAGGTATCCATCAAAATTTTCGATGGTAAGGATCGGCACACCTGCGGCTACCTGACCGAGTATGGGTACCTTATAGCTGTTTTCACCTGTGCTTGAAGGAAGCTCCACCGAGCCCATGCGGATTGCGCGGCTCTTGCCGTCGCAACGGTCGATGAAGCCCTTTTCCTCGAGGTGGCGCAAATATAGATGCACGGTCGAGGTGGATTTTATGTTCAAAGCGGCGCAGATGTCGCGCACAGAGGGGGCAAAGCCTTCTCTTGCAATAGATTCGCGGATGAAGTCGAGAACTCGCTGTTCTTTCGGTTTCAATTCTGCCATAATATTTCCTCTTTCTTATATCCGAAATAATACGGATATGATATGTTACGTATGTATTGTATCACAAAAACATTTGTTTGTAAACGAACGTTCGTAAACTTTTCAGTTTTGTAACGATTTATTTACTATCTGTTAATCAACTTGCTTTTTGAAGCAGTTCCAGCTCTTTGCAATGGCAAGGCAGATAACGGTGGCAAGACCGCAAATGATTGCCCAACCGATAATAGTACCGCGCCAACCGAAAAGGGTGGCGAGCTAGGCAAAGCCATATCCCGAAAGAGCGCTTCCCACATAGGTACAGCAGTTAAGCAGTCCCGATATCAGTGAGATCCTGCCGGTGTTTTTGAAATAGGGCGGAATGAGTCAGATGAGAATCAGATTAACTCCGTGCATGCTGCCGGTGACAAGAGTCGAAAGGATCGTTGACAAAGCGACGCTTGACGACGAGAAAAAAGACAGGGCACAAGAGCAGACAAAGCTCAGTGCGAATATCATTCCCGCAAAGGCAAGCTCGTTCTTTACGACCTTGCGGCTGAGGTATGACACAAATTCAAAGCAGAATACCGCGAACACCGGAGGCGCCACCCCGAGGAGAATGGCGAGGGAGGACGATATTTCAAATTCATTTTCAAGATAGGTGGGCAACCAGTCGGCAACTCCGTCACGCATCATTCCCTGGAGAATGATTGCAAGCATGATGAGTCCGAAAATGACAAAGGGAAATTTTCCCATTCCTTTCTTTTCGGGTTTGGTGTTCTCTTCTTTTGGGGTTTTATTTTGAATTGACATTTGCGAGTTTGGCATAAACATCAAGGTCACAACAGCGACCACCGCCGCAAGAAGGGCAGCAACCCAGAAGATGACTTTCCAGCTTGAATAGGTTATGCAGACAGGGGAGAGAAGATAGAGAAGCACTGTTGCGAGCTGTGAACTGTTGCTGACATCGACGGTGGCTTTTTTGTATCCGTCGGTGGTGGAAAAGGTATAGGTCAGGATACGGACGATGGGCGGCCACATCATCGCCTGGGCAAGTCCGTTGACACACCAAACTGCGGTGAGAGCAGAAACGCTTGTGCAGAAAGGAAGAAAAAGATTCATCAAAGCCGTGGTGAAAAGACCGCAGGCAATGAGATACTTCGGTTTTATCTTATCTCCGAGATATCCGCTGACAAGCTGTCCCGCACCGTAAAATATCGCAAGTCCGGCGAGCACAAGTGGCTTGTTGTTGAAGAAGGCCCCGGTCCCGAAAATGAAAAGCATGTCAAGATGAGTGCTGATTATATCAGAAAGACTTTTCTTAATAAGTAATAAGTAATATGAGAAATTCACGCCCCCGAAAGTTTTCGGGGGCGTGAGTTTTATATGTTTGTTTGACGCTTATGTCAGTTGAAGTCTTTTAAGGGCTTCCTTTGCATCAAGACAATATTCGGCTGATATCTGATACATTTCCTTTGCTTTTTCAAGACTTTTTGCAGTGCCGTATCCGTGTTCAAAGCATATTCCGAGCATATAAAATGCCGGAGGATAGCCGTCGGTTTCGGCTGAAAGCGAGAAACATTCAAAGGCGCGCTCATCGTCACACGGAGCAAGCTGATAACCATAGTGGTCAAAATAACACAATCCGAGATCGTAAATGGCGTGCTTGCTTCCAGACACTATTGCCTTACTGTACCATTTTACTGCCTCATAATAATCCTGTGCCACGCCGTTGCCGTGCAAATAACAGTCACCGAGAAGCCGCTGGGCATCAGAGTGACCTGCGACAGCCGCTTTTTCATAAAGCTCTGCTGCTTTTTTTGCGTCTTCTTTTACGCCGTCTCCAAATTGATAACAGCTTGCCAAAGAGCAGGTTGCGTCAATGTGTCCCTGATCTGCCGCTTTTTGATACCAATATGCCGCAGTTTCACTTGACGGAAGAACACCGAAGCCGCAATGATAGCAAACTGCAAGCTCTTTCTGTGCCTCGGCAAGACCGAGAGCTGCGGCTTTTTCGTAAAGCTCCGCGGCTTTTTCAAAGCTTTGCTCCACGCCGTCGCCGTTCATATATTTTACACCAAGCTCATACAGATATGTGGGGTCTTCCGGTTCCGTGTCGATATCTGTCGGCTTCTCTCCCTTGCACACGGTAAGTAATTCTGCATTTGCAAGTGCATTCAAAAAGCTATCGCGGGTTCGATGCTTATTTGCATGAACAGCCTGAATGGTGTTCAGCTGCATACGCATTCCAAGGGTAAGCACGACCTTTTCAAGATAGGCGGCAAACATTTTCTTTTTTAGCTCAATGGCAAAATTTATTTCTCTGCGGCAATTCGGTGAGTCAAGAGCTGTTTTGGATATAAAGCAGATTACACAGTCGGCGTTATAGATATGCTCGGCAATATATTCAGGCCATTCGGTGCCTACTTCGATTCCTGCGTCGTACCACACACGAAATCCGCGCTCCTGAAGATCGCGTATGATGGGAAAAACGGTGTCACTATCATCGTGGGAATAACTTATGAATATATATGGCTCGTTGCCTTCATATGCAGAAAGCGGGATAGAAGTCATTCTT
This sequence comes from Eubacteriales bacterium, assembly GCA_045532035.1. GTDB lineage: Bacteria > Bacillota > Clostridia > Oscillospirales > CAG-382 > UMGS1052. The sequence continues at coordinate 7,929 of JAZSFD010000036.1, forward strand.
ACCTCCGTAATATGCTCGTTTGTTTTAGGGATATATTCTGAAAATGCTTCCGTCTGTCAACGGAGGCACTTTTTTTATACCGCGAAGCAATCTGATAAACCCGTTCATTGCAAGCGAATCAAGTCGCTCTTGTGCCTCTTCGATACCATTTTCGGCGGCTTTTGTGTACCACTCATACGCTTCTTGAAAATTCTTTTCGATCCCGATACCGAATTCACAGCATCTTCCGAGATTGTATTGAGCAAAGGCATATCCCTGTCGTGCGGCGGCTTCATAAAGCTGCAAAGCTTTTTCCTCGGTTTTGAAAGGCAATTCGTGGTAAAAGATATAATTGTTGTTTTCATGATATACTGCAAGCAGGTTCTGCGCCTCAGGCCATCCTTGATCGGCGGACTTTTCGATCCACGAAAGTCCGTTGTAAGGGTCTGTGTAAAGTATATCTCCTGCCAGATAATAAAGTCCGAGCTTGCACTGGGCATCAGGGTCGTTATATCTTATAGCGTGGATATAATTATCCATGATCGGCACATATTTTTCTTCAAGTCCGCCATTTGCGTAGGCTTTTGTATACCATTCAACAGCCTTTTCTTTGTTTCTCGGGACACCCATTCCGTAAAGGCAACAGTTACCGCATTCAAACTGGGCTTTTCCGTGCTCCTGCCCCGCGGCTTTGTAAAACCACCGGACAGCCTCCGAATTTTTCTTGTCCAAAGAAAAATATATGCCCATTTCATATTGAGCCTCGGAGTTGCCGTTTTCTGCAGCTTTTAACAGCAGTTCGGTTTCGCCTTCGATGAATTTATTTATACGCCTGTGTTTTTTCACAAGAGTCAGAATAGCTTCGTCGTTGCCGTTTTCTGCAGCTTTTTTGTACCAATATTCCGCCGCCTCGGGATCCTGGGGAACCAAATCTCCGTTGTCATAGCATCCGGCAAGAGTAAGCTGAGCGAGCGCATCGCCTGCCTCGGCCTTTTCTGAAATCACATCAATGCTCTCTAAAACGACAGCCTCTTCGGTTGTGTCAACTACCACTTCGAGTTCCGGCTTTGTGGTTTGTTTGGGAGTAGCTTCAACTTCCGATTCTTGCTTTGTTTTGATACCTGTGCCGAGGTCTGTTTCGGGTGTTGTTTGGGGGGCTTTGCAAGCTTTCAGCAGAGCGGATCTTAAAAGCTCGTCCACAAAAGACTCATCGCTGTCATGACGGCTCTTGAAAATTGCCTGAAGGATATCAAGCTGCATTTCCATTCCGTCTGTAAGCTCGGTGTCTTCAAGATATGCCGTGAGTATATTTTTCTTGAGCTTGATGGCGTAGTTTATCTCTCTGCGGCAGTTGTGGGAATCAAGGGCGCTTTGAGATATAAAGCAGACAAAGCAAGCGCACTCTTTGATATGCTCGGCAATATACTCGGGCCACTCGGTGCCTGCCTCGATTCCTGCGTCATACCAGATTCGATAGCCTTCATCCTGAAATTTGCGAATGATGGGAAGGACAGTATCGCTGTCTTTGTGAGCATAGCTTATGAATATGTAAGGTTCCTTTCCTTCGTAAGCGCGCAAGGGTTTTACCGCCATGGCTTTCCTCCTGTTTTCTTATGTAATATGTAATAGCTTTAACCGATAAAAATATGTTTTTCGCACAGATATGAAATAAAAGGTAAAAAACTTAGCCGACAAGGCTGTATTGAAACATCTCACAATGGATCTTCGAGCCAACTTGCGCACCCTCGGGAAGAAGCGCAAGGGCAATGAAGATCTCATTTTCGCTTTCGATGTCGCGAAGATAGGCGTATTCACCGTCTATTTTTGAAAGGATGTAATCTTTTGGTTCCATGATTTTCTCCTTGATTTATATTACCTGACAATATTTTACACGATTTTGAGTAATAAATCAAGTTAAACTCCCGAAAACGGGGAGTTTTGTACAATTATTTATCAAAAAGCTATTGACAAAAGAAGCGAAGCTATGTATAATTGTATACAATTATACAACAAACAAAGGAGAGCCCGCGATGCTCGAAATTTCAAAAAAGACCAACCTACTTGAACAGAAATCCTATAAATATCAGCTTCAGGATGTGGCAGAGCCGAATCTTTACCGCGATGTTTACAGCTACACTGATGTTCCCAAGGTGCCCTTCAACCACAGAAGAACACCTATGAATATGCCCGAGAACATCTGGTTTACCGACACCACCTTCCGTGACGGTCAGCAGTCGGTCGAGCCTTACACAGTCGATCAGATCGTCCATCTTTACAAGCTTTTGTCAAAACTCGGCGGCCCCAACGGCATTATTCGTCAGACAGAATTTTTCATATACAGCAAAAAAGACCGCGAGGCGCTTGAAAGATGCCGCGAGCTGGGACTTCAGTTTCCCGAGATCACCACATGGATCCGTGCCAGCCGCGAGGACTTCAAGCTTGTGCGTGACCTGGGTATCCGTGAAACGGGAATCCTTGTAAGCTGCTCTGACTATCACATCTTCAAAAAACTCAAAATGAACCGCCGTCAGGCGCTTGACCATTATCTTGCCACCGTTTCGGATGCTTTTGATGCGGGAGTTGTTCCGCGCTGTCATTTCGAGGACATCACAAGAGCCGATTTTTACGGCTTTGTTGTTCCTTTTGTAAATGAGCTTCATGAACTGTCGGTCAAGGCTGGTATTCCCGTCAAGGTTCGTGCCTGCGATACAATGGGTTATGGTGTGCCATATACTGAAGTTGCGCTCCCGCGAAGTGTTGCGGGTATTGTCTATGGTCTCCAGCACTATTCCGATCTTGAAAGCGCAAACCTTGAATGGCATGGTCACAACGATTTTTACAAGGCGGTTGCCAATGCCTCTACCGCATGGCTTTACGGAGCATCTGCCGTCAACTGCTCGTTGCTTGGAATCGGCGAGCGCACAGGAAACATTCCCCTTGAGGCGATGGTTTTTGAATACGCGTCTCTCAGAGGTACCTTTGACGGAATGGAGCCTGCGGTTATCACCGAAATTGCCGAATATTTCTCGAAGGAGATGGGCTACAAAATTCCGCCCATGACTCCCTTCGTTGGCGAGAACTTCAATGTTACCCGTGCGGGCATTCACGCCGACGGACTTTTGAAGGATGCCGAAATCTACAACATTTTCGATACCGAGACCATCCTCAACCGTCCTGCCACCGTTATGATAACAAAGACCTCCGGTCTTGCGGGCATCGCCTACTGGATCAACCAGCACTACAAGCTTGTTGGTACTCCCGACGAGATAGGCAAGCGCGATCCGATGGTCGTGACCATCAAGGAGTGGGTCGATGCCGAATATGAAAACGGCAGACAGAATGCCATCTCCACAGGCGAGCTTGAAGAGATGGTGACCGAGCTGTCAAACGGAAAATATTGATGCTGAAAGAAGCGAGCGTGAAGAAAAAATATGAACAGCGAGCTTAAATTTGTTTCTCTTGCCGACAGCGTTTTCGAAAGAATAGAGGCTGACATCCTCTCGGGAAAATACCGAAAGGGAGAGACCTTCACCGAATCAAAGCTTTCGGAGCTTTTCGGAGTCAGCCGTACACCGATACGCGAAGCCACCCGCCGTCTTGAACAGGAAAACCTCATTAATATTACCACCAAGGGCATAGAAATCCTCGGCATCGAGCGGTCGGATATTGAAGATATATATGAGATACGCGGCAGGATCGAGGGACTTGCAGCCAAAAAAAGTGCAGGCATTATCACCGACGAAGAGCTTAAAAAGCTTTGTGAGATCATCGACCTTCAGGAGTTTTATACAAACAAAGGTCTTTCCGAAAAAATCCGCGACACGGACAGCGAATTTCATGAGATGATATATTCTGTCTGCGGCAGCAACATCTATCTTTCGGTGCTTTCGAATCTGCACAAGAGAATAAAAAAATACCGCAGACTTTCGATTCAGGATCCCGAAAGGGCAAAAAAAGCGGTGCAGGAGCATCGGGGTATATATGAAGCTCTTGCCGCTCATGATGGTGAGCTTGCCGAAAGGCTTGCCGCCGAGCATATCGGAAATGCCAGGGATAACATACTCAAAAACTTTGACGAATAATTTTTCACATCATAAAAAGGAGATGTTTTTTCAAAATGGGTCTTACCATAGCACAGAAAATAATCAAAAACCATCTCGTTGAGGGAGATATGACTCCCGGCAGCGAGATCGCACTCAAAATCGACCAGACTCTTACCCAGGATGCCACAGGAACCATGGCATATCTTGAATTTGAAGCCATCGGAATCGACAGAGTTAAGACAGAGCGTTCTGTGGCGTATATCGACCACAATACATTGCAGTGCGGCTTTGAAAACGCTGACGACCATATTTATATACAGAGTGTTGCTAAAAAGCACGGCATCTATTTTTCCCGTCCCGGTAATGGAATCTGCCATCAGGTGCATCTTGAACGCTTCGGCATTCCCGGGAAGACCCATCTCGGCCCGGACAGCCATACTCCCACAGGCGGCGGCATCGGTATCCTTGCCATGGGTGCGGGCGGTCTTGATGTAGCTGTTGCCATGGGCGGCGGTGCATATTATATCACAATGCCCAAAATGTACAAGGTGAATCTTACAGGAAAACTGAATCCTTTTGTCACCGCAAAGGATGTCAGCCTTGAAATTCTTCGCATTCTTTCTGTCAAGGGCGGTGTCGGTGCCATCATTGAATGGGGAGGCGAGGGTATAAAGACCCTTTCGGTTCCTGAACGTGCCACTATTACAAATATGGGTACAGAGCTTGGTGCCACCACCTCCATTTTCCCCTCTGATGAGATAACAAAGGCATTTCTTGAAGCCGAGGGCAGAGGCGAGGGTTTTGTTCCTCTTGAAAGCGACCCTGATGCGGTATATGACAGAATAATTGACATCGACCTTTCGACTCTTGAGCCTCTCATTGCCTGCCCCCACAGCCCTGACAATGTGGTTAAGGTTTCCGAAGTGGAGGGCACAAAGGTCGATCAGGTCTGCATCGGCTCCTGCACTAACTCCTCCCTTTCGGATATGCTTAAGGTTGCAGCTCTCTTAAAGGGCAGAACCATCGACCCGTCGGTCAGCCTTTCGATCTCTCCCGGCTCAAAGCAGGTGCTTTCGATGCTTGCCTCAAGTGGCGCTTTGGGAGATATCCTTGCCTCGGGTGCGCGTCTTCTTGAATGTGCCTGCGGTCCTTGTATCGGCATGGGCTTTTCGCCCAATTCTGCAGGTGTGAGCCTGCGTACCTTCAACCGCAACTTCCTTGGAAGAAGCGGCACCAAGGACGGAAATGTATATCTTGTTTCTCCCGAAACCGCCGTTGCTGCGGCAGTTTTCGGAAAGATTACAGATCCCAGAAAGCTTGGGGAAGCACCCGTCATCAGCATTCCTGAAAAATATGCAATAGACGACAGCGCAGTGATTGAGCCTGCAACTCCTGATGAAGCAAAGACTCTTGAGGTCAAGCGCGGCCCCAACATCAAGCCTTTCCCCGATTCGCATCCTGTGACAGACAAGATTTCGGCAAAGCTTGTGCTTAAAGTCGGCGACAACATTACCACCGACCACATCATGCCTGCGGGCGCCAAGATTCTTCCTTATCGTTCTAACATTCCTTTCCTCTCGCAGTTCTGTTTCACTGTCTGCGACGAGAAATTCCCCGAAAACGCAAAGGCGGCAGGTCAGAGCTTTATCATCGGCGGCTCGAACTACGGTCAGGGTTCGTCGCGTGAGCACGCGGCTCTTGTGCCCCTTTATCTCGGAGTGCGTGCGGTTATTGCAAAATCCTTTGCAAGAATTCACGCAGCAAATCTTATCAACGCAGGCATCATGCCTCTCACCTTCGAAAATCCCGAGGACTACGATAAGCTCGATCAGAACGATGAGCTTTCAATGGAAGGTATCTTCGAGGGCATGGATTCGGGAAACATCACCCTTTGCGACAAGACAAAGAACATATGCGTAAAGCTTACCTGCTCATTCACCGACCGTCAGAAGGCGATACTCAAGGCAGGCGGACTTCTCGGTTATACGAAAGGAGAATAAGACAATGGCAAAGATACAGATGAACACGCCGCTGGTCGAAATGGACGGCGACGAGATGACAAGAATTCTGTGGAAGATGATAAAGGATGAGCTTATTCTTCCTTTTGTCGATCTGAAGACAGAATATTATGACCTTGGTCTTGAGGAGCGCGAAAAGACAAAGGATAAGGTTACATATGATTCGGCATATGCCGCAAAAAAATACGGTGTTGCCGTAAAATGCGCCACCATCACGCCAAACAAGCAGAGGGTTGAGGAATACAATCTTTCGGAAATGTGGAAGAGTCCCAACGGAACCATCCGTGCCATCCTTGACGGCACCGTTTTCCGCACTCCCATCATCATCGATTCGGTAAAGCCCGTTGTGAAGAACTGGGAAAAACCCATCACGATTGCCCGTCATGCTTACGGCGATGTTTATAAGGCGACCGAATACCGCGTTCCCGGTGAGGGGAAGGCAGAGCTTGTTTTCACCGACAAGGACGGCAACGAGACCTTCCGCGAAACCGTTTACGATTTCGAATGTGCGGGAGTTCTACAGAGCCAGTACAACAAGGATTCGTCGATTGTGTCGTTTGCTCATTCCTGTTTCAAATATGCCATCGACACAAAGCAGGATCTGTGGTTCTCCACCAAGGACACCATCTCGAAGAAATATGACCAGACCTTCAAACTCATCTTTGAAGATATCTATGAAAAGGAATATAAGGCAAAGTTTGAGGAGCTTGGCATCGAATATTTCTATACCCTCATCGACGACGCAGTTGCGCGCGTTATCAGAAGCCGCGGCGGATATATCTGGGCGTGCAAGAACTATGACGGTGATGTTATGAGCGATATGGTATCCACCGCCTTCGGTTCGCTTGCCATGATGACCTCGGTGCTTGTTTCGCCCGACGGAAAGTTTGAATATGAAGCGGCGCACGGAACTGTTACACGCCACTATTACCGCTATCTTAAGGGAGAGGAAACCTCTACCAACCCCATGGCGACAATTTTTGCATGGACAGGAGCTTTGAGAAAAAGAGGTGAGCTTGACGGACTTTGCGAGCTTTGCGATTTTGCCGACAAGCTTGAAAAGGCGTGTATTTCGACCCTTGATTCGGGGGTTATGACAAAAGACCTTGTGGGTCTTGTAAGCGAAGGCTACGAGGTGAAGGCGGTAAATTCCGCGCAGTTCATTGCCGAAATCAGAAAGAATCTTGAAGCGGCTCTTTAATATTGATAAAATGATTGAGGCTGTCTCAAAAATGAGACAGCCTCAAAATTTTTTTGCTTTACAAAAAGAAACTCTTTCCGACAGGGTGAGCAGATATAATATTTACTGTATCTGTGCCATATATTCTTCAA
>JAZSFD010000085.1:0-25483 GCA_045532035.1 Eubacteriales bacterium
ACTTGGGACGGAGAATGTCGGCGTGCTTTTTCATATAAGAACGCATTCCGTCAGCCGAGCCGAAGAATCTGACATGGCGAAGCATATTGAGCTTATCGTGACCGATAGTCTGGAACTGCATGATGCTTCTAATGTAATCGATGTTTGCCTTTGATGCCGCGATCACCGAAACGCCTGCTCCCGGATAGCTGACCTTGGAGGTTGAGGTAAATTCATATACCATGTCGGGATTGCCTGACTTTGCACATTCTTCGATTATGTTAAGAAGAGGCTGACTTTCGTCATAAAGATCGTGGATGCAGTATGCGTTGTCCCAGAAGATGCGGAAATCAGAGGATGCGGCTTTCAGCGATGCAAGTCTTCTGACCGTCTCGTCGGAATATACAACTCCGTCGGGGTTGGAATACTTCGGAACGCACCAGATACCGCGAACATCGGGATTTTTCACAAGCTCTTCCACCACATCCATGTCGGGGCCCGACTCTGTCATGGGAACATTTATCATCTCAATACCAAGAGTCTCGCAGATGCAGAAATGTCTGTCATAACCGGGGACGGGACAAAGGAAGATGTTCTTTTCATTGCGGCTCCAGGGAGTCGAAGTCTTCGACACACCGTAAAGCATACATCTTACCATCTGGTCGTACATGAGGTTGAGGCTTGAATTTCCTCCGACAATAACATTTTCGGTACCAACCTCAAGAAGCTCTGCAAAAAGCTTCTTTGCCTCAGGAATACCGTCCACAATGCCGTAGTTTCTGCAGTCTGTGCCGTCAGCCGCATAGCAATCGGCATTCGACGAAACGGACTTCAAAAGTCCTTCTGTGATTTCAAGCTGCTGTTTTTCGGGCTTTCCGCGGGACATATCAAGCGAAAGCTTTTTTTCAAGTATTTTGTTGTAGCACTCGGCAAGCTTCTTTTGTTCGGCAAGAAGCGCATCTTTTGACATCTGGCAATAGTTCATTGGTTTTTCTCCTTAGATGGATATGGAATAACCCTGTCACACAATTATTTTATGTAGCATGCACATCGGAAGTCAACACTTCGTCGGCAAGGCACAAATGAATAATTGCGGATGGTAAAAATTCAAATTTGCAAAAAAATCGCATTTCTTATTGATTATACAACATCTTTTTGCAAATTTCAATAGCAAAATATTCATTTTTTGAGTTTTCTGCAAAAATAAACAAAAGGGGTGCAACACCCCTTTTGAAAATGTATGATATGTAGAAAAAATCAGACTCCGAGCATTGCGGCACCGATGATGCCCGCATCGTTTCCGAGTTCAGCGATTCTGACCTTGGTCTTGAGATGCTCGGGATTGTTTCTCGAATACTGCTCGCGGTCGATGATCTCCTGCAAAGGCTTTGTGAGGTATTCCTTTTCATTGCAGACGCCGCCGCCGATAACGAGTACTTCGGGCTGGAAAATATTAATCATGTTTACTGTACCTGCCGCAAGGTATGCGATGTACATATCAACAACTTCTTTACCTGCCTTGTCACCCTTACGCATTGCATCAAAAGCAGTTCTGCCGCCTGCGTTTTCAAGCTTGCCGTCGCACATTTCCCACATGACAGAATCCTTGCATTCCTGCATCTTTTCCTTGGTCATGTTGATAAGACCTGTTGCCGAGCTGTATGCTTCCCAGCATCCGCGTCTTCCGCAGGAGCAGGGTCTGCCGTTATATTCAACAACTGTGTGTCCAAGCTCCGCACCCGAGAAGTTGAAGCCCGAATAGATCTTGTTGTCGATGACGATACCGCCGCCGAGACCTGTGCCGAGAGTAATCATGACAGAGTTTGCATGACCCTTGGAAGCACCGCAGGCAACCTCGCCCTTTGCGGCAGCATTTGCGTCGTTTTCAATAAGAACCTTCTTCACACCAAGAAATTCCTGAAGCTTTGCGGCAAGAGGATAGTGGAGGAAAGGAAGATTGTTTGCGTAAACAACCTCTCCTGTCGCGCTGTCGGCGGTTCCGGGAGTTGCAATACCTGCGTATTCAACATCGCTTACGGAAATTCCGTATTCATCGCAAAGCTTCTTTGCAAGATCCGCCATGTCACGGATAATAGCATCAGCCTCACGGTCTGCCTTTGTGGGAACGCTTCCCTTCTTGAGGATTTTTCCGTTTTCGTCAACGATACCGATGGCAATGTTTGTGCCGCCGAGATCCACACCGATATAATACATAATTCGTTCTCCTTATTTTTTTAATTTGTTGTACTGAATAATATTATAAGTAAATATTTTCCTTTTGTCAACAGGAAAAAAAGCTTATCTGTCTGCCTCAACCTGCATTTGTGCCATAAGGCGTTTGTTAAACTCGACAGCGGTGTCATAGCCCATCTTCTTCTGGCGGTTATTCATGGCGGCAATTTCAAGAACGACAGCCATATTTCTGCCGGGATTTACAGGGATCGTGAGTGCAGGCACCTTGATACCCATGATATCGGTATATTCGGTCTCAAGTCCGACTCTTTCGTAGAATTTACCCTGCTGCCAGGGTTCGAGATTGACCACAAGGTCGAGCTTTTCGGACATTTTGATTGAGCCCATACCGAAAAGGCGGCGGACGTCAACGATGCCGATACCACGAAGCTCAATATAATGGCGGATAAGTTCGGGAGCCTGACCGACAACTGTCTTGTCCGAAACGCGCTTGATCTCGACTGCGTCATCTGCCACAAGTCTGTGACCGCGCTTTACAAGCTCAATGGCAATCTCGCTCTTTCCGATGCCGCTGTCGCCGAGAATCAGAATACCCTCGCCGTAAACCTCCACAAGCACGCCGTGACGGGTGATGCGGGGCGCAAGGCTGAGATTGAGCGAAGCAATAAGCGCCGCAACGAAATGAGAGGTGCCGATGGCTGTGCGGAGAATGGGAGTTTCCGCTTTCTTGGCGCATTCAATAGCCTCCTCGAAAATATCAAGGCTTGACGAGAAAACAACACAAACGACATTTTGTTCAAAAAACTTCGAAAAGCTCTGCATTCTCTGCTCGCTTGTCATATCAAGCAGATAGTGATACTCCGCCTTGCCGATTATCTGGATGCGCGACGGTTCGAAATGATCAAAAAAGCCCGCAAGCTGAAGACCGGGACGGTTGACCTCATTGATGGAGATTTTGATATCCTCGATGTTTTCGGGGACATATACTTCTTGGAGGGAAAATTCTTTGATTATGGAGCGGAGAGGAACCGAATGCTTCTGACCGTCTGCCTCCATACCCATGTTCAGATCTTTTTCCATATAACTGAGATTCCTTTCAGATATGTTATACTTCCGCGGCCGGCAAAAATGCTCTTGACAAACCACGAGAATCCATGTATATTATAATATATAAGTTGAGAATTTGCAAGCAAATTACAACTATTCTTTCGTTGCACAACGCTTTTTTGAGAGAAAAAAATAAATTTCAGCTTTTTTTCTCAAAATACTTGAATTTCCCAAAATATTGTGTTATAATAAAAGGCGTTGTTTAACAAGTATTATATTTGTTTCGGATATTTTACCGTATCCGACTACCAAAACAGGAGGTGTGCACAATGGCAAAGTGCGAAATCTGCGGCAAGGGTGTTACTTTCGGTCACAATGTTTCCCACTCTAACAGAAAGACCAACAGAACCTGGAAGCCCAACATCAGAAGAGTAAAGGCTATCGTCGGCGGAGCTCACAAGACAGTTTATGTCTGCTCTCACTGCCTGCGTTCCAACAAGGTTACACGCGCCGTCTGATTTTTGACGGCTTTTCCGCTAAAGTTTTCGGTTTGCCTTCGGGCATTCCGAGATTTTCGGCGGCTGTAACTTCTTCCGATATCGGAAATTTATCGTAAAAATTGACGGAGTCGTATGGCTCCGTTATTTTTTTGTTCTGTCGGTGTTGAAAGGCGGAGGCGGTGTGGCTGATTCCGGCGGATTTTTTACCGATATCAGAAACTTTTCCGTTGCGATAACGCCAACTCCCTCAGTCTCGCTCCGCTCGACAGCTCCCCCAAAGGAGGAGCCTTAATAAGCCTCCCTCCCCGAGGGAGGTGGATTCGCCGCAGGCGAAGACGGAAGGAGTTTGAGGAAAATTGCGAGAGGAGCTATCGCGCCCCTCTCGCGCACTCCCTCTCCGTAACTTCTTTGAAAAGAAGTTTTGTAGAAAATTATTATCAAAAAGGATTTTTCGATATCAGCACCGTTTCCGATATCAAAAGGCTGCAAAGGTTGAGGTTTTTCTACAAGGGTTTGCAAGCATCAAACGGCAATGTCAGTTCGGTTGATTGGACTTTTTCTTTGCCGATATCAGAAACTTTTCCGTTGCGATAACTCCCTCAGTCTCGCTCCGCTCGACAGCTCCCCCAAAGGAGGAGCCTTAATAAGCCTCCCTCCCCGAGGGAGGTGGATTCGCCGCAGGCGAAGACGGAAGGAGTCGGAGTTTAATCAATGGTGAAAAAATTGCTCTCACCCAGTAGGGGACGATGTGGGCATCGTCACCTACAATTATTGCAAACGCTCATCTGTCAGCGGCGGATGAGGTGTCAGAATTTGATTAAAGAAACAAAAATCGGGCTGTACCAAATACAGCCCGATATGTTTTTAAGATTACTTTCTTCTTCCGAAGATGGAGGAATATGCATCAAGAACATCCTCATCGCCCTTGGGAGCTTCCTTCTTTTCGGGAATAGCTGTTGCCGGTCTTACAACCGAAGAAGCGATGGTTGTCTGTCTTGCAGGCTCTGCGTTTTCGTTGTCAAAGCCTGTGGCAATAACGGTTATGCGCATTTCATCGTCCATGTTCTTATCGAAGGCAACACCCCAGATGATGTTTGCATCGGGATTTGCTTCGCCGGCGATGATGTTTGCAGCAAGGTCAACTTCTTCGAGACCCATGTCAGGCGATACGGTGAAGTTGATGATGATACCCTTTGCACCGGTGATGGAGGTTTCGAGAAGAGGGCTGGAGATAGCTGTCTTTGCGGCAATCTCTGCCTTTTCCTGACCCTTTCCGCTACCAACGCCCATGTGAGCAAGACCTGCGTTGGACATGATGGCAACAACATCAGCAAAGTCGAGGTTGATGTGTCCGACAACCTTGATAAGTTCGGAAATGCTCTGAACGCCCTGACGGAGAACATCGTCGGCAATTTCAAAAGCGTTCATCATTGTGAGCTTCTTTTCTGCGACGAACTTGAGTCTTTCATTGGGGATAACGATGAGCGAGTCAACGCTTTCCTTGAGAGCTTCGATACCGAGCTCTGCCTGTCTCATTCTGCGGCTGCCTTCAAAAGCAAAAGGCTTTGTGACGATGCCGACGGTGAGAATGCCCATTTCCTTTGCGAGCTTTGCAACGATGGGAGCAGCACCTGTACCCGTTCCGCCGCCCATACCCGATGTGATAAAGAGCATATCGGCACCTGTGAGTGCCTTCTTTATATCGTCGATGTTTTCTTCAGCAGCTTTTGCGCCGACTTCGGGATTTGCACCTGCTCCGCGTCCCTTTGTAACCTTTTCGCCGATAACGATCTTATCGGGGGCAAGGGACTTTTCAAGAGCCTTGATATCTGTGTTTACGGTGATGAAATCAACACCCTGAATACCTGCCTCAACCATTCTGTTGACAGCGTTGTTGCCGGCGCCGCCGACACCGATGACCTTAATGATCTGGTCGTTGCTGATGTTCGAATCGAAATCCATTGGCATTTTTTATTCCTCCTGATTTATACAGTAAATTTATTTTCCGGTATTTTGCAAAAAGCGCAGCCCTTAAAGACGCTCCGCGCCTATGTTATAATATACTATATTATATGATAACTCTTTTTTCAAACTTTTTCAATAGGGTTTTTCAAAAAAATAATATTTTTTTATACTTTTTTCAAAAAACGCGCGTTTTTTCGGTTTTACACATCAAATATCTCCCCAAAAACGCTATCAGTCATAAAGCGTGACAATTGCCTTTCGCAGATTTTTGTCAGAAACATCAATCTTCCCTCCCGCATTCTGCGGAAGATCGTTCATAACCTCCCTCAAAAGGGAAATTTTGAGCTCAAGATCGCGCAGATCTCCGAGCAGGACGGTGTATCTTCCAAAACATTCAAAGCGGATATCGAATTTTGTGTCTATTATGATCGAGCTGCAAAAACCGAGCATTGCCTCGTTCTCAAGAAGTCCGATAAGTTCGCCAAGAACACTTTCCATATCCTTGTCGTAAAAAGAGAGTTTTTTGCCAAGCACACACTCGGATATCTCTCTTGATTGCAGGCGTATACAGCCCATAAGCTCGATATCCTCTATCTTGACGGTTCGGGCGATCACCCGCATATTACTGTCGATAACATAGTATTCGCCACCTGCCGAAACATAATATCTGCCGGTGATCTTTTCGAGAGATATGGTCATTTTCGACGGGAATATCTTTTTCACGCTGACATTTCCCGCGTAAGAGATCCTTGAGCTGATATTTGCCGCCGCAGTATCGGTGCTTGTGAAAAAGAAGCTTGCTCCGGGGCGGACTCCCGAAGCTCTTATCACCTCATCGGCAAAAAAATCGGTCTTGTTTGTGACCTCGATGGTTTTTATTTTGAAGCCGAAGCGAAGCACCAGAAAAAAGAGCGCGAACACTGCAACACCCGCAACGATGGCAAGCAGCGTTATCACCATTTCTCTTTTGGTGGAATATTTTTTCGCCTGACCGCTTTTTATCATTTCGTCGGGAGAAAAATTTCCGCTGTGACGAAGAATCTCGCGGTTTCTGTCGCGAAGTCTTTCAAGTCTTTCGGTATCAGATATATTTTTTCTGTCCCTGCTCATTTTTCTCCCTTCCTTTCTTTTTTACTTCTGTGTCAGCTCTCTTATCTGTGAATATATCAGATCAAGGCAATCGGGCTGAGCAAATCTTTTCACCGCCTGTGCGCGCTCTTTCATTTTCCTTTCGTCCGAAAGAATCGTATGCACCTTTTCCGAGAGCATTTCCGGCGAAAGCTCCTTTTCCTCAATAAGCTCTGCTGCATCCGCCTTTTTCAGCACAAGGGCGTTTTTGTACTGATGATTGTCGGTCACATTCGGCGAGGGAATGAAGACAGCGCTCTTGCCCATTGCAGCAATCTCCGACACAGTCATCGCCCCTGCCCTGCAGATGACGACATCTGCGCACGCCATAAGCTTTGGCATATTATATATGTATTTTTTGATACAGACATTGTCTTTTTCAAGGGTGTTTTCGTCGGTAAACGAAAAACCGAGTTTTGCAAATCTTTCGCAGGCGGCATCCCAATATCCGTTACCGGTGGCATGGATATGACGGACTTTTTCACCAACAAGGCCTTTTTCGATCATTTCAAAAACCGTCTCGTTCACCACCTTTGCTCCAAGGCTTCCGCCGTAAGAAAGAAGGATTTTTTCATTTCCCGAAAATCCAAGCTCTCTGCGACATTCGTCTTTTGAAAGGGTGAACATTTCCTGCTTCACGGGATTTCCGACCACGCAAAGCTCTGCTTTTGAATTTTTCAAAAGCTCCTTTGATTCGCTGAAATTGAGCAGTATCTTATCCACATATTTCGAAAGCATTTTTGTCGCAACGCCGGGATAAGCGTTCGATTCATGCACAAGAGTCGGTATCTTCATGGAAGCCGCAGCCTTAAGAACCGGCCAGCAAACATATCCTCCGGTACCAATTACTATATCGGGACGGAATTTTTTTATGATCTTCTTTGCCTGACCCACCGAGGTTATGGCGTGATATGCCGCTCTTACATTTTCAAGAGTAAGCTTTCTTCTGATCCCCTCCACCTTGACATAGTGGATGACATAACCCTCTCTCGGAACAAGCTTTGTTTCAAGTCCTTTTTGTGTTCCGACATATTCAATGACAGCCGAGCTGTCTTCTTTTTTTATTTTTGCGGCAATGGCAAGAGCAGGATTTATGTGTCCTCCCGTTCCTCCGCCGCTGACAAGAACTCTCATCGATAGATCCTTTCAAAAAGTCACTGTTTATGCACTGTATATCTTGATATCGAAAGCACCACACCCATTTCGGCAAGAAGTATCACAAGCGCAGAACCGCCATAGCTGAAAAAGGGCAGTGATATTCCCGTACTCGGTATGGTGTTGGTGACGACCATCATGTTGAGAAGCGCCTGAAGTCCCACCTGACAAACAATTCCCAAAACCACAAGAGACGAAAATCTGTCGGGGGCATTGAAGGCAATAACTATGCCTCTGTATACAAAGAAGACAAAGGCAAGAATGACCGTGATCGCGCCGATAAATCCGAACTCCTCGCAAAGAATTGCGAATATATAATCATTCATCGGCTCGGGCAGATAAAGATGCTTTTGCATACTCTGACCCATGCCCACGCCCCAGATGCCTCCGTTTCCGATGGCATAAAGAGACTGGGCAGGCTGCCAGCCACCGCTCAAAAGATTGTCAAAGGGATTTTTCCACACATCAAGTCTTCCCTTTGAATGGGAGAAAAGATTGAGAAGTCCGAAGATTCCGACAGCGCCGATACTGCCTGCACCGATAAGATACCTTGCGCTGCAGCCGCCCACCGTCATCATTATGACGATGATAAGGGTCATAATGATAAGTCCCGACATATGGGGCTGCAAAGCAAGCAATGCACCGACTGTAACAATAAGTATGCCGAAGGGCAGAATACCGAAGAAAAAGTCGGGCGCCTCCGATACCATACGCTTTTTGACGGCGATATATATTCCGAAGGCAAAAAGCACAAGACCTATCATTCCAACCCATGCGCCAAAACTTTCGCAAAACGATATCATACCGAAATACGGGTTTTCGGTACCGTCGGTATACGTTGCTTCGGCAGTACCTGCTATTTTTGAAAAAATAAGCTTGCCGAAAAAGCCAAGACCCGCAAAGCTTGCCCCTGCCCCGACGCAGAGTATCGAGGGCAGAACTATCTTCACAAAAGATCCGGGTTGACCCTTGAGTGTTATCTGATTATAGTACCTGTCAATATAATCTGCACATAATACAATAACCGCAAACTTCATAATCTCCGACGGCTGTATTGTCACAGGACCTATCGGGATCCATCTCTGTGCGCCCTTTGAGGCAGAGCCGATTACGAACACAAGGCACATAAGTGCAAGCGCCACAACAAATATCGGTTTTGTCCACTTGCGTATCACCTCATAAGGGATTCTCGACACGATCATCATGACCACAATACCGATCAGCATGAATATTAGCTGACGGTTGAAGTAATAGAGATTGTCGCCGTATTTCGAGCCTGCATAGACATAGCTTGCCGTGGCAACCATGACTATGCCTGCACACAAAAGCAATATTATTACCGTAAGAAACGGTTTATCAACACCTCTGCGGAACCTGTATTTTTTCGAAGGCTCCGACTCGGCGCCGGATTTATTCTTTTTTACACTTTCGTCTGACATCTTACCTCCGAGGATATGTTGTTCCCGATTTATTCTTTCTTATTTTGCCAGCAAAAATCCGTAGCTTCCCACAGCCGAAAGAAGGATAGTCACAAGCGAGAAGACCACGACTATTTTTATCTCATTCCATCCGCACATTTCAAAATGATGATGGATGGGACTCATTTTGAATATTCTTTTTTTGAAAAGCTTATAGGAGATGACCTGAAGCACCACCGACAGCGCCTCAACATAGTAGATGAAGCCCACAAACACAAGGATAAGCGGCATATCAAGCCATACGGCAAGAGCACTCACCGCACCGCCCAAAAACAGCGAGCCTGTGTCGCCCATGAAAACGCGGGCAGGATAGAAATTGTAGACAAGAAATCCGAGGCATCCACCCACCACCGCACTTGAAATAACAAGCGCCTCTTCGTTTTCGGTCTTATAGCAGAGCGCCGCAAGGAATATGCAAGCAAACACCGTAACACTTGATGCAAGGCCGTCGATGCCGTCGGTGAGATTTACACTGTTTACCGTAAACACGATGCCCACAATAAGCAGGACATAATAGAAAATTCCAAGCTCGAGTCTTGCTTCGGTAAAGGGAAGCGCAAGGGATGTGTCAACATTCCGTCCCGCATAAAGAGCAAAGATATAAGCCGCCGCCGAGCCAAACTGGAGAACAAGCTTCTGGATGGCGGAAAGTCCCTTGTTCTGCTTTTTGAGAAACTTTGTGCGGTCGTCCACAAAGCCTGTAAGTCCGCAAAGAAGCACGAACGAATAGTTTGTCACAAGATCTCTGACACTGTCGCCGCGCAAAGCACACATCACAGCATAAGCAATCACACAGACAGTCACACCGGCTATGAAAAAGATTCCGCCCATAGTGGGAGTTCCCTCTTTTGATTTGTGCCAGCGGGGGCCAATATCAAGTATCTTCTGTCCCATTTTTATGCTTTTAAGCACCGGGATAAGGAATTTCCCCATTATTACTGTTATCACAAAGCTTACAGCCAAAGAAATTATTGCCGTTTTCAACAAAATAAACACCACCAATTTACAAACATCCTTGAATTTTAATCGGTACCGTCAAGATGCTTGAAGCTGACGGTCACCACAGTTCCGGGAGTTACCTTTTCGCCCGCGGCGGGACTCTGGGAAACGGCAACTGCCGCCGCACCTCCCACTCCCTCACGGTAGGAACCCTCGATATAAATATTGAGATTTGAGTTGATTATCTTCTTGTTCGCCACCGATGCCGAAAGACCGATGCAATCAGGAACAGTCGAAGTCTGCGCCGGAAGCTCGCCGCCGGTATACAAAACAATCACACCGTCTCCCCAGATGGAGGTTCCCTCCTTGGGGAACTGTTCGCTTACCACATCGCCCTTTCCGACGACCTTGACATCGAAGCCTAAAGCCTCAATTTTTTCCTTTGCCTCGGAAACTGTCATAGAGCGGTAATTTTTCACGGTCACCGCCATTGATTCCTTTTCTTCATCGGTAAGCTCGGGAGCTATATTAAGATAAGGAAGAGTATCCGAAAGCACCTGCGAAACCACGGGGGCTGCCACAACTCCGCCGTAATACTGACCGGCGGTCGGTGTGTCTATGGCGATAAGAATTGCTATCTGCGGATCGTCTGCCGGAGCAAATGCAACGCATGAGCCCACATAGGGAGTTATATTTCCCGCCGCCTCTTTTTCTGCGCCGTGCTTTTCGGCAGTACCGGTTTTTGCCGCCACATTATAGCCCTTAACATACGCGTTCTTTGTGGAACCGACGTTTATACCCGCCGCAAGATATTCCATTATTGTATCAGAAGTCTTTTGCGAAATGATCTGACGCACCATTTTGGGCTCATAAGTCTCAATGATATTGCCGTTGTTGTCGGTAAGCGCCTTGACCACATAAGGCTGCATGAGCTTTCCGCCGTTTGCCACAGCCGAAACCGAAGCAAGAAGACGGATGGGAGTTATGGTAAAGGTCTGACCGAAGGAATAGGTCGCAAGCTCGACCTGATTGAAATTTGTAAGGTTGGTATGATAAAGTCCCGAGGCTTCACTCGGCAGGTCAATTCCCGTTATGTCCATGCATCCGAACTCTTCAAAATAGCGATAGAACTTTTCCTTTCCTATTCTTTCGGCAAGCTGCATAAATACTGGGTTGCAGGAATTCTGAAGTCCCTCCTCAAAGGTTTCCGAGCCATGCCCGCTGTGCTTGTGACAGTAGATAGGCTTTGACCAGCCGTCGATCTTCAGACTTCCCGAGCAATAGAATGTGTCGGAAACGCTGACCTTGTTTTCCTCAAGGGCAATGGCAGAGGTTACAAGCTTGAAGGTAGAGCCGGGCTCGTAAAGCTCGGTTACACATTTGTTTTTCCAGAGCGTACTCAAAAGACTCTGTCTGTATTTTGCCGTTTCCTCTTCGGTTCCCACAAATGAATCGTACTTTTTTTGCGATGCCTCATCAAGCACATCGGGAGAGTTGGGGTCATAGTCGGGCTTTACCGACATAGCAAGTATTTCGAAGGTGTTGACATCCATGACAATGCCTAAAACCCTGTTCTGTGCCTTTGTGTCTGCAAGGGCAGCATCCAGCGCTTTTTCAAGAAACCTCTGGATCTCACTGTCGATGGTAAGCACAACATTACTTCCGTTTTCGGCGCTGATATAATCCTCATATTCAAAGGGCATACTCTGACCCACACCGTCAAGGGCAGTTATTATCTTTCCGGGAGCACCTTTGAGAACACTGTCATATTCTGCCTCTATACCGTACACACCGTTGTTGTCATAGCCGGTAAAGCCGAGAACATGGCTTGCAAGGTTTCCGTAAGGGTATTCCCTCTTGGTATTTTCTTCAAAATGGATACCGTCGGAAAGGTCATTTTCTTTCATCCATGTGCGAATCTCATTTGTGACCTCGCGGTCGACCTTTACCTTTACCATGCGGTATTTGTTTGATTTTTTCTGCATCCATTCTATTATGTTTTCCTTTGCCACACCAAGCTTTGAGGAAAGGTATTCGGCGATCTTATCCTCATCCTCGGGCTCTATCTCGTTGGGGGAAATGAAAACATTTTCCGCAGAAACGCTTGCGGCAAGAACTGTCATGTTGCGGTCATATATCGTTCCGCGTTTTGGGTTTATGGAGCTTTCGGTGGTGTATTGCTGAACCGCCTTCTGCTGATAGAAATCGGCATTTTTTATCTGTATATCGACAAGATTATAAAGAAGACAGGCAAGACACGCCAAAAAAGCTACCGCGACAACGGCAGTTCTTGCAGTCATTTTTCTGATATATGTGTGCTTGTTTTTCTTCATGCCGCATTCCTTTCTTATTATATCAAGGCATCAAAAAGCCTTCTGACAAAAAAAGAGAAGCATTGTTTTTGCATCTCTTTTTTCAACTTCCATTCAATTTCCTGCACGCAATGCCGAAAAAGGGCAACGCTTTTTCACCACGCCTCACCGAAAAGGCTTATAACACCCGACATCGCGGTGCTTATTGTGTAGCCCTCCTCTTCGGTTGCGGGCATTTTTTCGATCTTGTAGCCGCTTGACATATTGACATACTTGGTTTCAACGCGGTCAGCCTTTATCATGCCGCGCTCTTTGGCATATTCCTCTATCGCGGTGATATCGGTGTTTTTGTCGATGAGCATATCAAGCTCTGAAATGCGCTTTGTGTCCTCAGCCATTTCGCCTTCAAGACGGTTTATCTGATCATTGAATTTTGATATCTGCGAGAAATTGAGCAGAAGGAAAACTGCCACAACCGTCAGAGCAAAGGCTATTGCCACAACTCCCACGGGAAAATTGTGTTCCTTGACCGCATAGTCTTCATACTCGGGTGTCGCCTTGTTTGAGCCGAGCTTAAAAGCTTCGTCGATCGCCCTGCGGTTTTCCCTGCGCTTGCGATCCACATACCTTTTGCGGCAGTCAACAAGTCGGGAAATCGTGCCGTTGTCCGCTCTTCTTGCAGGCTTATTTACCGGCTTTTCACAACATACGCCACGGGTGCTTGCAGATGACACAGGGGTGCTATTATTATATTTATCTTTTCTTGCGTTTAGAATCGATCTGTTATCGTCTGCAAAAGATGTCATGTTTTCCTCCGATTATATTTTTTCAAGTATCCGAAGCTTTGCACTTCTCGATCTGGGGTTTTCTTCAAGCTCCTTTTCGGAAGGCAATATCGGTTTTTTTGTTATGATATTTGCCTGCGGACGGTTTCCGCACACGCAGACGGGAAAATCGGGCGGGCAGGTACAGCCCTTTGTAAATTCAAGAAAGCCGTGCTTAACAAGCCTGTCCTCCAGCGAATGAAAGCTGATGAACGAAAGCCTTCCGCCGCTTTTCAGCATCGGGAAAAGTCCGGATATGGCTTTTTCTATCACCTCAAGCTCACCGTTCACCTCAATTCGGATAGCCTGGAAGGTTCTTTTCGAGGGATGGGGGCCGTCTTTTCTGAATTTTGCGGGAATTGCCGCTTTTATTATGTCGTTAAGTCTGAAAGTGTTTTCGATGGGAGCCTTTTGTCTCTCTTCAACGATCATCGATGCGATCTTCTTTGCAAAGCGCTCTTCACCGTAAAGGGTGATAATCTGACAAAGCCTGTGTTCATCATAGCCGTTGACCACATCATACGCGCTCTTGCCCTCCCCTTTTGCCATTCTCATATCAAGGGGGGCGTCGTGCATATACGAAAAGCCTCTTTCGGGAGTATCAAGCTGAAAGGACGAAACACCAAGGTCTGCCACCGCACCGTCTATTTCAAAAACTCCGATATCCGAAAGGAGCCCGGGTGCCTCCGAAAAGTTGCCCTTGACAAAGGTCACTGCGTTTCCGAAGCGTGCAAGCCTTTTCGATGCCGCCGCAAGTGCGTCGGTGTCCTGATCGATACAGATAAGCCTTCCGCCGCCTGCCGCCTCAAGTCTTTCCAGTATTTCCTCCGAGTGTCCGCCGCCGCCTGTGGTGCAGTCAACATACACTCCGTCTTTTTTTATCGCAAGCCCGTCCACCGTTTCATGAAGCATTACGGAATAATGCTCAAAAACAGCATCGGGTGTGTTCTTATCAGAATCCAACATTTTTGAGCATTTCCTTCATTTCTTCGGTATCCGATGCGTCGTTTATCTCGTTGAAGATATCGGGGCGCCAGATTTCCACGCAGTTGTTGAGACCGACGAAAGCGATCTCCTTTTCGATCTTGGCGTGATCGCGCAAAGCCTGGGAGATGACTATTCTTCCCTGGGAATCAAGCTCGGTATTGAAGGCGCTGGCGAGGATAAAACGCATTATTTTTTTCATCTGGATCTCACCGTAGGCTTCAAGCTTTTTGATAAAAGCATTCCACTGTTCTTCGTTGTAGAGAACAATGCAGTCGTCAAGCCCCTTGACGATGACAAGGTCGCCCTGAAGGTCGCCGCGGAACTTTGCGGGAACAAAAACTCTGCCCTTTGAATCAACAGTATGGCAATACTGGCCTGTAAGCACCGCGATCACTCCCTTCCGAAAAACTGCCGTCGGATGATTTTTGGGTCGAAAAAAGCTCGGACGCCATCATTTTTTGAATTTTTGATGTAAAACGTTCGATTTTCTATCCATTTGAATTGAATTTCAATCCATTTCAATCCACTTATGCTATAATTATATAGTGGTTTCCGCAAAATATCAATAGCCTTGCGCCTGTCAACTATGAATTTTTTGTAAATTATGAGCAAAATAGACAGTTTTATTTCATTTTGCTGTCTATTTTGTGCGAAGCAGACATAAAACGCGGCAAAAAACAGTATATATATGGAAAACACTTTCCCGAGGTGAACCATGAAAACAACTACTTTTTCAAATCTTTCCTGCAAAGAAGTCGTAAACTGCAAGGACGGAAAGATCATAGGCTATGTAAACGATCTCAAGCTCGACACCGAAAGCGGCGACATTTTTTCGCTTTTTGTGAAGCCGCAGGATAAGCCGTTCGGATTTTCAAAAAAAGGCATGATCGAGATCCCCTTTGAAAACATTGACAGAATCGGTCAGGATATCATCCTCGTAAATCTGCCGCAGCATCACGAAATCTGCGAGGATTCATGTAAAAAGGAAAAGAAAAAGCTTTTCGGCTGATTTTCATTGACAAAAACTTTTGTCGGATATATATATAATGATGAAAAAGTTAAAAAAACGGAGGACTTGACAATGAGTTTTTCAGGAAAGGTCACACACCGTAAGGACGGCTCTCCCCTGCCAAATATTCCCGTAAGCGACGGCAGAAATACGGTTTTTACCGACAATGACGGTCGTTTTCTTCTTCCCGGATGGGAAAGGGCACATATGATAAATGTTGCAGTCTTAACAGAAAGGCACAGCGACTGGTATATGCCGACAGAGGGACACACGGGAGATTTCAACTTCGTAATAGATCCCTCGAAGACGCGTGACGGGGATTTTTGTTTTCTGCACACCAGCGACACCGAAATAGAAAACAGGTTTGAAAACGAATGGGTAGACTTTGCAAAGGAAAGCGTCAAAAAACATTCTCCCGCATTCTTTATGCACACGGGAGATCTTTGCCGCGAGGACGGAGTCAAGCGCCATTATCTTGCGATGAACCGCGAGACTGTCGGCTGTCCCGTACGTTACTGCATCGGAAACCACGATTTCATCGGTGAAAAATACGGAGAGGAGATATACGAAAAGCTTTACGGCCCCGCCTGGTATTCCTTTGATTGCGGAAGCTTCCATTTTGTATGCCTTTCGATCGGCGCAGGCGACAATCCCTCAGGATATGCCCATGAAGACCAGTGGGTCTGGCTGATGAACGATCTTGAAACGGCAGGAAAAGGCAAAAAGCTTGTCGTCTGCTGTCATGACCTTTGCGCCAGCGATCCCACAGGATTTACAAAGCAGATCGGCGACACTCTTTTTGACCTCAAGGAAAAAGGACTTTGCGCATGGGTCTATGGGCATTATCATGTAAACATGGCGCATGAATATGACGGCATTCTCAGCGTGACCACCTCCCGTCCCGACAGTGGCGGCATCGACTCCTCCCCTGCAGGCTTCAGAAAGCTTTCTTTTGAAAACGGAAAGGTTTCGACCGAAGTGTTGTTCAACATTCCCCAAGGTGATGTTGCCGATGAATGTATCTGGCAGGCAGAGCTTTCGGCAAATGTTGAATTTTAACTCCCATATATGCCGACAGCGCAGTTTTTGTCGCCACAAGCGACGACGGATATCCAAAAAAATGCGGCATCACAAAGCTTTGCGCCCAAAGTGGCAAGACCCAATGGTTCTTTGAAACCCGCGGTGCCGTCAAGGGAGACATTGCCATCGACGGCAAGAAGCTTTTCGCCCAGGACACCTACGGTACCCTTTATTGTCTCGACGTCTGCGACGGTTCGCTTTTGTGGACAAAAAAATGCACCCTCACCCGCTGTGATTTCACACGGATGGGAGTGACACTTGCAAAAAAATTGTTATCGCAGGCTTTCAGGCACAGCTTCATGCCTTTGACAAGGAAAGCGGAGAGCTTGTCTGGAATACACCCATGACAGGCTGCGAGGGCTCGCCCGCAAAGATTGTTGTCGACGAAAAGCGCGAAAGGCTCATCGTCAGCCGCCATTGGAAATCGCTCACCTGTCTTGATCTTAACACAGGTGAAGTTATCTGGGAAAACCTTGACCATCCCCATTGCTGGTACAGAAGCTCAACTCCCTATCTTGCCGACGACGGAATTTATTTCGGCGGTCTTTACACAGTTGCAAAGCTCTGCCCGAAAACAGGAAAGACAATCGTCACAAAGCCTGCAGGCGGCAGGATGGATGTGGCAGGTCCCACAGCCTTTGACGGTAAGACCTTCTTTTTCCCCACGGGCGATAAGGGAGTTGTCGGTGTAGACGGCGAAACTCTTGAGGTCACAAAGCTTTTCCCCGCCGGCACCTCCCGCCTTTTCAGCTCGCCCTATCTTTACGGGAATGTTGCAACGCTCGAATCGAGTCCTGTAATCATTGGAGATCAGCTCATCTTCGCAGCCGGTGACGGATATATTTATTTCTATGACAAAAACACAGCCGCGCTCATCAAAAAAATCAGCGTCGGACAGCCTGTGACTGTATCGCCCATCATCAGAGAAGACAAGATAATCGTCGCAGACTTTTGCGGAAAGGTATGCGCTTTCAGGCTTTGAAAAAAACTTTTTCAAAAGGTTGACAAATCATATTTTTTGTAGTATAATACAATGCGGGTCGAAAATCTCGGCCCGTAATATATGCGGGTATGGCGGAATTGGCAGACGCGATAGATTCAGGTTTTTACACCATTTTTGACGAGTTCCCGAACCGCCGAAATATCCCGAAAAGACTGGCATTCTCAGCAGAAAAGCGGTGTGCGGTTGGCACGTAAGATTCAGGTATTCATTCTAAGAGTGAAAAATACTGGGTTTTAGGTACAACTACGGAGGTGTTACCTCTCCGTCAGTAAAAATAAGGTAAACCTATATGCGGGTATGGCGGAATTGGCAGACGCGATAGATTCAGGTTCTATTGGTCGCAAGGCTGTGCAGGTTCAAGTCCTGTTACCCGCACCATCGACCTTGTAAGCTATTACAGTTTACAAGGTCTTTTCTTTTTCCATAATAAAGGCTTAGATTTCATTCGTAGGATTTCAAAACTCATTTGAGGTAGTCCGACGAGTGAAATTTTTTTATGAAAGGAAGTAATTTATTATGGCAAAAATCAAAATGCAACCCTTAGACGCTGAAACCGTAACATTAGAAGAATGCTTTGCCGACTATATGGCAAAATGCAGAGCTAGAAACCTATCCGACAAAACGCTTGAAATTTACGAGGTTAGATTCTCAGTATTTCAAAAGTACCTTAACGGCAAAGAACTGAAACCGTCTGAGATTGACCAAGACGTTATTGACGGCTTTATTATCTACCTACAAAAGAGAGGGTGCAACGATATAACCGTCCAATCCTACATAAGGGATATAAGAGCCTTTTTCTACTACCTTATGAACAACGGCTTTACTCCCGAATACAAAATCAAACTACCTAAGGCTGATAAGAAAATCAAGGAAACCTATACCGATGAAGAACTGAAAAAGCTGTTGAAAAAGCCTAACCTTAAACGCTGTGAGTTCAACGAATACAAAACGTGGGTATTCTCCAATTACTTACTTGCTACTGGCAACCGTATATCAACCGTTTTGAATCTTCAAATTAGGGACTTGGATTTTGACAACAACGTTATTCAGCTTAACAAAATGAAGAACCGCAAGGCTCAAATAGTCCCTATGGCTTCATCGTTGGCGGTAATACTGAAAGAATACCTTACCTACCGTAAGGGAGAGCTTGACGATTATGTTTTCTGTAATTCCTACGGAGGACAAGGGGAAATCCGTTCCTATCAGGAAATGTTGGCTAAGTATAACAAGGCTAGAGGGGTAAGCAAAACCTCAGCCCACCTTTACCGTCATACATTCGCTAAACGTTGGATTCTCAACGGTGGGGACATCTTTAGACTTCAAAAACTGCTCGGTCATAGTGATTTAACTGTGGTAAAAGAGTATGTAAATATGTTCAGTAGTGATTTGTCTAAGGATTATAGTGATTATAACCCTCTCGACGCCTTAGGAACTGTAAGAAACCAAGCAAAAGTAGGCTTTAATAACTGAGGGAGGTTTAGCTGTGAAAGAGTATAAAAACAAGGATTCTCCCGATATAGGCTACACCGTAGCCGTATATATTGCTATGAGTGGAGAACAAGCAATAAGGCAAGGCTGTCGGCAATGCCTATCCCCTCAGTTTCCCGATAGTAAACGTGTTTACGGTCTGCTAAAAGAAATAGACGATAAGCTGTGTATCTCTAAGCATATTGGGTGGACTACGGTTATATGCCTAGAAAAGCGGAAATTTGACACCGTTTTGCGTTTTCTCTATCCGTCAGGTATTCCTAAGGGGTGGAACTATAAAGCACTCCTAAGGCTGATAGACGGTAGGCTGGTATGGATAATAGGCTTTGATAACTGAGTATCAGCCTATAAGGTGTAACGGCGATACGGCGATAAAATCTTGAAAGTTATAGATTTTTTACCGCTAGGAATAATCTAATACATATACGTTGACTCCGCTACGCTCCGTCAACTGTATATGTATTAAAAGGTTAAGGGGACTTCGCTTACGCTCGTCCCCAAAATATAAGTATTTTACTGTAACGGATATACGGAGATACTTTTTGAAATTTAATCATTTTTTATAGGGAAAGAGTATAACGGTTGGGGTGATTTTTCGGCAACGTCCGAAAAATTATCCCTAGTATTAGACTCTTGAAAGGAAAGGTAATAAGATATGACTACTCTTGAAAATTTATACTATGGGAATATAACCCCTAATGATAGGTCAATTAAACGTGGAGGTAGATTTGATAACCTACTAAAATTATCAAATAGAAATGAGGATGAACTAGTATCTACTCTTACGGATAAGCAGAAAGAAACCTTTGAAAAATACAAAGATTGCTATAATGAAATGTTTGGAGTAGCTGAGGTCAACGCTTTTGTCAATGGGTTTACTCTAGCTATGAAAATTATGGTAGACGTATGTAATACTGATTATGATACAGACGAAAATTACATATAAAAAATGTGGGAGCATTTTGCTAGGCTTTGCCTATGCAAAATACTCCCTAGTTGCTATGGCGTAAGCCATAGTCAACATACTCCTTTGAGCGTATGAGATTATTTGTTTATAGAAAAAATTATGTTTTGTGAAAAGTTACCGCCGTACCGCCGTAGGGTATGTATTAGTTGGTTGCTGAATTGTATTTGTTTTCGATCTCTTCAAGGTCGATGAGGTATCTTGACAGTTTAACAAGGTCTCTACCGTCAATACTACCGTCATCGTTTACGTCTGCACCTTGGTTGATTTCCGTTTCCAAATCCACCAAATAACGAGCGAGCATAACAACGTCAGTACCAGTAATAAGCAAATCACCGTCGGAGTCTCCACAGATGCTGAGAAAGGTAGTGACAGAACCCTGTCTCACCCCCACTTCTACTAGTTCGCCGTTTTCATCGCAGATGTTATTAGCTTCATAATCTACGGTAACAGCGTATTCACCGATAGGTGCGTCATCAAGAACTCTTAGCGAAATAGTGAAAAGAATCTCACTAATGCTTGTTGTGTAATTCTCGGTATTATACCATATAAATTTAGGGTTTTCGGTATCCTCGTTGTAAAGGAAAGTTCCACTCTCTATATTGCAGTTTACACCGACAATTTCAAAAATTGAATGGTCGAATACGGGAGAGAAAACTAAACAAGCATAGCTTTGTGATTCGTTTGCATATACTTCAAGGTCAACCACATCACCGACTTTGCACTCTCTTTTACGATTAACGTAGGAATCGTTGCCGCTGACGCTGATATACCCATAGAGAGCATACACGTTGTTACAAGGCATACCGCCATAATAAGGGATAAGATTTTTTCTTCATAGCTTATGTATTCCTTTCAGTTCTTTTTTGTTTTCCATAAACAAATTTATCATCTCATATACGGCGGCAGCTTCTCGGTCTGTTAGCTCTGATATATCTATATACCGTTTCCCCTCAATACAAAGTAGATAATCGGTAGTTACCCCATATAGGACAGCTAACCTAATCAAAATGTCATAGGACGGTTGACGTATATCAGTTTCATAAGCACTTATAACGGCTCTTGTAACTCCTACGTACTGAGCCACTTGTGCTTGTGTAAGATTCTTACTGTGCGAAGTTCCTTAAGGCGTACAGATAGAGAAATAACCATAAACATCACCTCTATAATATGATAACAAAATCAGCGTTTCTCATTGAAACATAGAGGTTCTTTATAGTTGCATTTGACATATTCTTAAAAAGTGGTTGCAAAACCAGTACAAAAATGTTACTGATAGTTGCTTTATTCACAATTTTATGATATAATATAATGTGAATAATTGGCTGTTTCGGCGGTAACGATTAGCTGACCCTCACTAGGAGGTATTTTATGACTACAAATCACCCTATCTCAACAAGAATACTCAGTTTGTTTACTATAATTATACTATTGTTTGGACTCGTTGGCTGTAATTCTAATGTTAATAATAGTCAAGGCGGTGGCGAAAATACGAATAATGGAGTAAACAGCACTATATCAGCGGATAACGAAAACGCTTCAAGCCATAAGTGGTGGGAAGAATCCAGTACGTTATTTACTTGTGAGGACGAGAACGGCACAAGAAATTTACACGTATTTGTAGCTTATTCTACTGACGGAACTTCGATAGCCTTTTCTTGCTCTGGGGACGGCTACGATTGGTCTATGTTTACAACATATAATACTGAGGTTGAATACCTAGAGAAGAATGGCGAAAAACTGTATTCCTATACTGGCTCTATATATGACGTTTACGAGAATGGAAAAGTTGTTGCTAGTGGAATTGAACCCAGCGACAATATCAACGTTATATATAATGCGACTACAAAAACTATTACTGTAACTTCTTTGCTTGAAGTTATGAACGGCGAGAGTCCCTATCCAGTTATGTGTTCGGGAACTTATTACCCCTCTTGATATACACCCTCTCCGCTGTCCCTTTTGTCCTCAGCGTTGTTTTTAAGGCTTACCCCACCTTACGGTGTGAAAACGATAAAACGTGCGGAAAACACTTTAAAATTGCTTTTAGGCTGATAATAAAAATAGAACCGTTACTGATTGTAAAATCGGTAGCGGTTATTTTTTGCCTATATATAGTTTCTAAACCAATGCAAAAAGGTTGCTGATAGTTGCATTATTCAC
Organism: Eubacteriales bacterium; assembly: GCA_045532035.1. GTDB lineage: Bacteria > Bacillota > Clostridia > Oscillospirales > CAG-382 > UMGS1052. The sequence continues at coordinate 22,215 of JAZSFD010000085.1, forward strand.
AATTTTATGGTATAATTTTCATAACGAAGTACATAATGGGGCAAATATTATGAAAATTATACCTAAGTTGGTGAATGAGCCAAGAACTAACCTGAAAATAGAGCCGTTTAATGCTGACCGAAAAGAATATACTGGCAAAGGAATGACAAGAGAATCCCTATGTGCAAAATGGGATAATTCAGCTAATAAGCAAGAAAAAATTGTAGCAATAGGAATCAACCCTAGCACGGCACATAACGGAAAATCTGATACCACTATAACTAAGTTGTGTAGATTTCTTGATATGCACGGCTTTAATAATTTATCTATGCTTAACCTATACGAGGATGTATCATCTACTCAGTTGAAAGGCGAGAAAATAGAAACTGATTTTAGCACAAAAAGAGCAATATTTAATGAGGCTGATATTATACTTATAGTTTGGGGATTTGATGATAAAAAAGACCTAAAAGAATTAAAGGTTAACGCTAACGAGGTATTAACCGACTATTCGGATAAGTTATACTGCATAAAAAACAGTAATGGTAAGTCCCCAGCCCACCCTAGCAGAATGCACTATGATTGGGATATAGTTCCTTATGTTGTAAATGCAGTATAATTTGGAGGTATGAAAGTATGAGCGTAAAGAATACGGATAAACACTTGGTATACCACCGTAATATGTATGGTGCGTCTTGTGAAGTTGCAAGTGGAAATAATGAGGACGATTTCAAAATCTATTGCCATAAAGAACACAAAATATGTGTACCGAAAAAGTGTGATAAATGCAAGTATTTCGGCGGTAGTGAAATGGGAACTGGTATATGCTGTGTTTGGGAAGAATCCTATGAAGATATAAGCGGTGATGAGCATATCGTTCAGCACGATGAGGTGTATATGGAGTTCCAAAGAGTAGAAAACCCCGACATATACAAGAAAATGTTAAAAATGGTTGAGGACGGAGATATAGACTTGTGTAAAGCGTGGCAAGGCTTAGACTAACCAGTATAATACACATATTAACCGTTACTGATTGTAAAATCGGTAACGGTTTTTTGTTGCAAAAAACATCTTAATAGCAACCAATAGAAACGCTATAAATGGTATAATTTTATAAGGTATAAATGCCTAATATAAGCAAGGAAAAAGGTGTTACTATGGCTAAGAAGAAAAAAGTGCAAGACGAATCTTCAGTAAACGATAATGAGGATAGTAAACAAGATAAATTGATTTTAGAGCTACTAGATGATATACCTATTATTCGTACTGAAAATTATATTGAAGTTCAGCTAAAAAGAACTAATAGAACCTCTATGGTTCCTATAGACAGTAATGAGGTTGTAGAATATATAGTATACGAATTTAGAAATAGGTATGGTTTTTGGGCTAAGCCAAGCATAATAAAAAACTGTATAATGTATAAAAAGAATTATGGCTATAACCTAGAAGTAACTGAGCCAAAACATCGTATAGCATATTGCGGTGATTCAATAGTTTATGATTTAATGGACGGTAATTGTGTTGTTGTTAATAGGAACGGTTGGGAGGTTAAGGAAAACAACTATTTGTTTTTTAGGCGGTCTGGTTATGCAATACCACAAGCGAAACCGATTCGCTGTCCTAATGGTTGGGGACGAATAAAAAAGTATATTAACCTGCCTGAGGAACAAAAGATACTTTTTATTGCCTATATGATTGCTTGTTTTAACCCGAATTTTACTTTTCCGTCTGCTTGTATCAGCGGTGCTAGTGGTAGCGGAAAATCTACGTTAACTAAAATATTGAAAAGGGTAATTGACCCAGTATCGGGAGAGGGAGTAAACGTACTCACTAATAATTTAGATGACCTAAAGGTATTGCTGAACTCTAACTATTATGTAGCTTTTGATAATCTATCAAGAATTTCAAACGCTATGAGTAACTTCTTTTGTACAGTTGTAACTGGCGGTACTTTCGTAAGTAGAACAAAATTTGAAAATGATAAACCTTTTACTATAACCTTAAAACAAGGCTTATGTTTGAATGGAATCGGAAATTTTGTTATAAATGACGATTTTGTTGATAGAGCTTTGTTTTTTAAGACAAAACCTTTTGCCAAATCAACTAACAAAGGCGAAAATAAATTATGGGCTACTTTTGAAGAAGAAAAGCCTTACATTATGGGAAGCATATTTGAAATACTATCTAAGGCTTTAGCTATTCATCCTACAGTTGAAATAGAAAACCCTATACGATTAGCGGATTTTCATAGTTTTGGATATGCTGTAGCTGAGGCTATGGGAGGGTACGGAAAATGCTTTAATGAGTGTATAGCTAGGAACAAAGATATACAAATGGAAGTAGTTGACGAAAACTTTGACATAGTAAGAATAGTGATAGATTTTCTAAAAGAAAATGACGGAGAATGGTGTAGTACCGTAAGTATGTTTTATAAATCACTTAGGGATTTTGTCATACTTGCAGAAGATGGGAAATATGATAAAAAAGCTATGCCTAAAGCTCCTAACAAACTATCACTAGCACTTAGTAATCACGAAGCCCATTTAGCAAAAAGGGGTTATCGGTATGAAATAAAGAAAAACGGTATCGGAAACCACGTTATAACTTTCCATACTGACGTTATAATTCGTAAACCTATTACTGGAATTAGAGAACCTATAATACTAAAAGATAGCACAAGAGAGCTTACCTCTCAACTTATAGACAGCTTGATAGCTGATATAGAGGAATCCGAAGAATGAGAGGGATACCCTAATTAAATTTTAAAATTAACCCCTTTAACCATTAAAAGTGTTTAAGTAACACAAGGCTACCATTAAATACGGCTTAAACTGACTTAAAAACCGTTAAAAATGGTAGCCTTTATTTGTGGGCTGAGTATTAAATTTGATACCCGATAAAAAACTTTTACTCACCTTTTGTTGTTCCTTACAGCGTTTTTATAGTGCAATCGTAAACTTTTAAAAAAACTTTTGGGGAACCACTTTACTTTTCGTAAGACTTTAGATATAATTACTATGAAATGAGGCAAAACGTTCTTGGTGGAATGCGAATAAGACTTTCCTCAGGAATCGTGAAGTCTTACGAGTGAAAAAGCGTAATAGTCTTACGCAGGGTTACATTATAGGTACAAAAATTTTCGGGTAAGTGGTAGGATAGAACACTCGTAAAATTCAGGTTTTTACACCATTTTTGACGAGTTCCCGAACCGCCGAAATATCCCGAAAAGACTGGCATTCTCAGCAGAAAAGCGGTGTGCGGTTGGCACGTAAGATTCAGGTATTCATTCT
>JAZSFD010000116.1:0-36969 GCA_045532035.1 Eubacteriales bacterium
TTGCAAGTAGTGTCCAAATCGATAATGATAGTATCAGCGTTGACCAAAAAGCTACGCTCATGTATCTGCGTTCTTCTTCAATGCTATCAAAAGAATGCTGAATCAGAAACTTTTGAAAGCCTGACTCAACAAAAACATCAGCAAATGATATTACCATAGTTATGGTTGCTAGTATACCAAAGTCTTCAGGAGCAAGAATTCTCGCAAGAATCATATTTGTAAATGGAGATATGATTTTGGAGACAAGCTCTGTTATTGAAGACCATTTCATAGCTGTAGATGCTTTTCGTGATATGTTTTGAGTATTCATTTTAGGTATTTTTACCTTTCTGGGACTTTGGGGGATTAAAACGGATGCCCTGAATAATGCTAAACTATTTATCTGTTGCTTTAGTATCATTCATAATAATGCCGTATGCAAAAAAGAGTAAAAACTGATTAGGAGTAGCAGAATATGTAATTCCAAAGTATTCAAAGAACATTGTAGATACGATAACTCCTATTACAAAGCCTTTGTGCAATGAATCGAGATTACTCTTAACAGCTTTGTATATCAGATACAGGTAAAAGGCATAGTAGACCAAAAAACCTATTATTCCCTGATTATACAACAATTCGACAAAATTATTGTGGGAGTAATAGAAGTGTCCGGTAACACTTGATTCGTTGTAATACTTAAAACTGTCAAATCCATATCCTAACAATGGATTTTTTAACCATCGCTCAAAGCCGGCTTCAATCATTTCGGTTCGTTTCAGTGTAGAACCGTCTGCCTGATAATCATCGCTGACTAATGAAAAAGCATCTTCAAAGCGATGTCCGATACTGTCGTAGAACATAGGGACATTCATAATTATTTGATAGAGTACAAAAAACACTATAAGAATAATGACAGTGTTTCTCAGCATATGTTTTTTGCCTTTTGCATCTCTCTTGTTCAGGAGTAATATATAAAGAAATATGACAGGAACAATGACATATTTTCTGCCGCCGGAAAGAAACATTCCTATATATACAGTGATGATGGCGGCGGTGTAGAGGAGCCTTTTGACAAAACCTTTCCTTGAAACGAGTAACCAAAAACCGTATATTACACTCACCATGAGCATGTTGGCGAGGACATTAGCGTTGCCGAACAGTTCTTGTCCAAGTCTGCCGGATTCTGAAGTATCGTTCAGGTTTCCTGTCAAGGCAAGACAGATAACAAGACCCGCCGAAGAGAATAAATAAATGCTGAAAACTGTATCCAGCTGCCGAGCATTCAGTTCCATTTGTGAGAGCGTGAAAATCAATATGAAATTTACGATCAAATAATAATATGTGCCATTTAACAGAGAGAATGATGGGGAATAAACCATTGCAAGCAAGGAAAAAGCGAGAAATACTAATTGCCAGATTATAATAGGTGTTATTTTGATTCTTGATTTCAAGAAAATCATAAAAGCGGAAAAGCCCAAAAAAGCATATAGTGTCAGTGAGTTTACCATTGAAGGTAATATGACATCCTGTGCAAAATAACTTGCAGCAATATATACTGACAGTATTCCAAGCCACAGCTTGTTCAGCGAAACTGTTTTGTTTATTTGAATGCTCATTTTGAGTTCTCCTAATTTGTGAGTGTTGGGGTAAATACAACAATTTGGTAAATGTATATGTTATTTTGATGAAATGATACTGTTAATATAGTTTTCCCACATATCAATAATTCTGTCTGGAGCAAAACGATTAATTACATCCTTGGCGTTTTCGCCGCATTTTTTGGCAAGTTCAGGCGAATCTGCAAATTCACACATTGCCGCTGCGAGTTTTTCTGCATCTTCTATCGGTGCAAGAAGTCCGTTTTCGTGGTCGCTTATCAAAAGCCTTGCGCCACCCGGAGTGTGGTCTGTGGAAACGCAGGGAAGTCCTACCGCCATGGCTTCAAGGAGTGAATTTGATATACCTTCGAAATCCGAGGTGATAAGAAAAATTCCGTCGGCGCAGGTGTCCTGCATGGGATGACTTGTAAGTCCCATGAATCGCACTTTGTCGGTAAGATTCATTTCTTTTACCCATTCGGCTATTTTTGCTTCATCATTCCCCTTGCCATAAAGCTTTAGAGTGTATTCGGGGTGCTTATCCGAAAAAAGTTTAAAAGCTTTAATCATTACATCGTATCGCTTTTGAAAATTATCGAGTCTGCCAACAGATACAACTGTTTTCTCGCGTTTTTCATATTCGACAAACGGAACTTCTCCTGTTATAAAGATCGGGTTGGGGATAACGATTCCGCGCTTTTGCAGACCTTTACCGTAAAAAGCTTTCGCTCCGTCGGTCTGAAAAACGCCACCCTTTGATGCGTTGATAAGCTTTAATACCAATGCATTTTTAAAGCCTTTTCCCACACCTGTTCTTTTTGGATCGCCCCTTTCGGACATAATGGATGGTATATGGAGCATTAAAGATGTTATTTTTGCAAGAGCGTTTGGAAGTTCTGTGAAGCCTATGATGATATCTGCATCGAAATCTTTTGTAACCTTTTTTATTTCTTTTATTTGCTTTGCTCGTCCTTCCGAAACAAGTGTGTGTAAAGTTATTCTTTCGGAAACGGGTCGTTCATATCCGCTTACATCGGCTGTTGCGTGCATATTTATGATGCAGACCGAATGGCCTCGCATCGCAAGCGATTCTGCAATAAAAGCAAGCATTTTAGCTGCTCCGCCAAACCCAAGACTTTTGGTTATAAAAACTATATTATGCATTTTATTCTCCGGTGTTAATTATTAAATCAAGATATTTTTCGGCTTTGCTTTGCTCAAGGGAAATGATCTCGTTTACTTTTTTGTAATTGATATCAGTATTCATTATGCTTTCGAGTTTGTTAGGGTCGTCAACCGAACGTGACATTAACTCAAAACTATTGAGCAAACCGCCAAGCTTGTTTCGGTTGCTTTCTCTGATGAGAGAGATGAACTGCTTGTTGTATTTGATCGAAAAAACAGTTCCGTGAAATGTATCAGTTACGATGCAAGCAGCATTTTTTACATATGATAACAGTTCAAAAGCGTTTGCTGTAATATTGTGCTTACACCATCTCTGCTGCATTCCAACACATAAAATGTCAAGATTATTCTTTTTTGCATATGCTTTTATTGCAGCTATTTCCGACTCGTCACATATTCTGTTAGGGTATGCGTAGACAAGAAGATATGGTTTTTTTCTGTGGGTTTTGGGAATGTACTTGTCATAATTGCTCAAAAACACGGGGTCTACATTTACTTCGGGGACTATGCCTGCTATTTTTTCCACAAAATCCGAAGTGTTGGCATCTCTGACAGAGATTGAACTTAGGTTTTGCATAGCTTCTTTCAACTCATCTGTTATCCCAAAGCTTTGCGCTTTTTCATAAGTAGTGCTTCCGCAGGAGGCGGCATATGTTACGATTTTATCTGCGTTGTCTATTTTCCCAAAAAGCTGTGTGGAAAAACCCCACCTGCTTGGTATAGTACAGTTGAAGACCTCATCGCTTCCTATGATGGCAAGATCAAATCTTTTGTTAGCAGGTAAGGCCTTTGATGTTTCAAGGTGCTTTTCATAGTCAGCAATATGGATCTTTTCCATTTTTTCAGAGAGCAGATAGTTCTCTATTCTCTTGAAGAAATATTTGTCAAATTTTGACAAAATACCATTTGAAGCTTCTGCTTTTTCCGGCTCCGCAATCTGCCTCCCCGGAAGTATATCTATGAAATAAACATTGCAGCCTCTTGCTTCCATCTGCATTTTTAACGACATTGCCTGCAAAAAAGAGCCGTAATTACATATTTTCTGCATCGAGAGAATGCCAATGTTCATTTTAGTCTCTCCTTAGAAGTGATTTGATTTTACATTTCAACCTGTATGGGAACAGGGTAGTGTTGAAAATTGATTTAAGTTTGCGCTTTCCTGTCAGCGCTTTCAAAACCAGCAGCCTTTCTTTTTGAAGCAAAGGCGGACTTTTTACCATTTGAGCTTTCAGAATATCATCGGCGTCTTCTTGCCGTATAATACAATAATCCGAAATCTCTTCAACGGCATTGTAGCCTTTGTCGGTCAGAATGACAACACATGATACGCCGGTACAGTTGTCTTTATATTTTTCTCCCCAATAATCTCCAACTCTTATGTCGGCACAGCTCTTTAATGCTTTGAAATGGCAGTCGTAGCAAGAGTCGTTGAGACACAGATTGCCAAAAAAGAAATTGTAAAACATATTGTTATTGAAATCAGATTTTGTTGTTCCATTATCATATGTGAATTTGAGGGAAAAGCTATGCCATCCAAATTCCTTGGAACGAAAATCGATTTTGCTAATAGTAGATATGGAGTTTTCTTCGATATACTTTTTCCAAAGATTCATAGAGGGCGTACCGTGGCAGAAAAAGTCCACAAGTAACAGTTTTTCTCGATTTTTTTTTGTTTTTGCTGCGGCATCAATGGCGGCAACCTGACAAGGGGTACCGAAAACAACCCATTCGTTCCCGTCAAAAATCTTCGAAAAAGCATCGGGAGTGTAGCTTTGGAAATACTTAGAGCCCTTTGTGGCATCAAGATCTGCTTTATTCTCGATTACAGAATGAATGGCTCTGTGAGTATTGTAATCATAAATGCATCCGCATACTTTTTTTCCTTGTGAAATAGCATTGTTTGCCAACTCGTAGCATATACCGCCTGATGAAGTGGTAGAGAGCGTGTCTGCTGTATTTGATGCTGCTGACGCAGTTTTTATTGGCACGATATTCTCAGGACTTATGCTTTTGGGGCATACTTTTTCACATATATTGCAGTTAATACATTCCTTGCTGTCTAAAAGTCTGGGCGCATAGAAACCATTCTTGTCAAGTGCTATTTCAAGACAATTCTTTGGGCATATTGCCGCACAAACTCCACACCCTGTGCACTTTATAGTATTTTGGGTAACCATTTTGCCTCCGTGGTATTATAATGCTCCGAAGCCGAAATTTTTTATCAACTTCAGAACGGTAGAAATTTTTACTCTTTTCGCACCTTTGTTACTTTTGATAAGAGCTTTGGCGGTGGTTTTTGCTTCCTTCGCGGCGCCTGAATAGTTTTTAAGGTGCATACTGCAACGAGCAGTAAAGCCTGCCCACAACACCAGAGCAAAGATTGCGGGATATACTATTCTTTTTGTTGCATACACATTGGCTATTTCAAAAATGTGTACTTTTTTCATGCTTTCTGAACCCTGTACCCATTTATTGACCTTGGGCTTATGTATTATGCAAAGCTCTTTATCGAAAACATTGAAATAACCTTTGTTTTGAACATATATAGATGGGGCATACTCTTCACTTCCGTATTTTATGTCAAAATACAAAGGTATATCAAAATATGCTTTTCTCAGAAAGTGTGAACCGCCTAAATAATAGTATATGGGTTGGAGTCCTGCAATTGTATTCTTCGTTTTGCGTACATCTCTGTCACATTTCCATAGCTCGTCATATATATTTGTGGTTATGCTTGCTATTTCTGGATGTTGCTCAAAGGTATCAATGCTTTTGATAAAAAAACTTTCTTTAGACTCATCGGATATTACTGCGTCGTCATCGAGAAAGTACACATATTCTCCTTGAGCAAGCTCAAAAGCTTTCGAACGCCCGCCGCCAACTCCGAGATTCGCAGAAGAATAGTGATAATTTATATCAGCTTCAGGATGCGATTGAGAAAAATGTTTGATTTTTTCCGCGGTGTCGTCGGTTGAGGCATTGTCAAGAACTACGAATTCACATTCATCGGGCAGTTTCGAGGAAAGACAGCTTTCCAAAGCTTCGATTAGTTGCTCCGAGCGGTTCATGGTGATTACGGCAATAGAAAGTTTTTTCATTTTCACTGTTCCTTGATTCTGGATTTTATAACTCTTGCCGGTACGCCTGCGGCGACCGAATAGGGAGGAATATCTTTTGTTATTACGGCTGCGGCACCGATTATACATCCATCGCCGATTGTTACTCCCGGCATTATGATAACACGCCTTCCGATCGACCCATCATAACATCGTTTCCGATTTTTACCGGACCTGTGACCTCGCAGTTCACACCGATGCCCGAACGCTCACCTAAGGTTATGCCGGGGGTGAATCTTGCGCCCTTTTCTATATTTGCATTTTTTGCACAGCTGTCAAGGATCCGCTTTGCAAAAAAACGTCGGAGCTTTTTGGCAATCTTCATTCTGCCGCTTTGAGGCAACCATGCCGCAAAGAGCAGATACAGAATAAAAAATATTTTTTTCTTCGTTGTCCACATAATCTGTGTTCTTCTTTCTGAATATTTTGCTTAATCAAGATTTTTGGTCAATACGGAGATAACCATATCGGGAGAAAATTTTTTTGCCTGAGAAAGCGCCGATCTTTTCATCTTCAAAAACTCATTCGGCGCCTCTGCCGCTTTTCTTAAAAGACATTCAAGGATTTCCGGTTTGTCAAAGTCGTATCCCCAACCCGAAACTCCTTCTTCGAAAATGTCTGGGTAATTAAGCCAAAGCGAAGTGATGACCGGAACTGCTGCGGAATATGCGTCTATGAAAGTGCCAGGAATTCCCTCGGTATAAAAGCGAGTCGGGAACAATAACGCGAAATAATCCTTCAAGACCTCAACGCTTTTGTCGAACGGTACCAGCCCGCCGTAATTTATATATTCCGGAAAACTATCCTTTAGGTTTTCAAACCATTCTGTCTGACTTGGATCCACCTGACCATAAATGTCAAGGGCGTAGACAGTGCGTCCTGCTTTTTCGTTGACTGCATTTACTGCATTTACTGCATCTTCAATGCCTTTTTCTTTCATAACGCGTGAAAAGGTGCAAACCTTTAACGGCTCCTCGGTGCTGTATACGAGCTGTGATTCATCGAGAGGGGAGAGCTCCTTGCAGTTGGGCATCACAAAAATGTTTTCAAACCCCATTTTTTCAAGTGCTTCTTTCATCGTCGATGTTTCCACATACACACCGTTGAACTTCTTCAGCTTTTTTGCAAGGCTTTTTTTGTTTTCCAAATATGATGCAAGCCATCCGCCGATAACGCAATAATGAAGCTTTCGATGAAATAATTTGTTCAGAACAATGAGGATGGGAGAAAGTACCTTAAGACCATTTTGCGCAGGTAAAATGACAACATTACTATGATTTTTTAATGCAGAAAACGCTCTGAACGGAAGCTTCAAAAGGTTTTTTTTGCCTCCATAGGTGTCAATTTTTGTCACATCTTCTTCACCGAGTGCTTTGACGAGAGTTGATGTGACGATTTTTGTTTTGACCGTCTGACCGTCAAGAAATTCGCGGTTTCCGCCAAAATGGCCTATTACAGCAACCTTTTTCATAAATTAAAGTCTCCAATATCTGAGTCCTGATGTTTCAAGGTCTTTTACCGAATACAGTCCTTTGACATCGAGAAGAACCTTTTCGCAATCAGGCAGCTCTGTTTTGTACATTTTTTTGATATCATCAAGACCGAGTGCTTTGAATTCATTGTGTGCCACCGCAACGATAATGCAGTCTGCATCTTTGATATCCTCTTGCCTTGTCAGCGATACACCGTATTCATGCATTGCATCGCGTTCACTTGCCCAAGGATCGACTACAAGGGGAGAAATGCCGTATTCATTAAGTCGTTTGATTATATCATCGACTTTGCTGTTTCTTGTGTCGGGACAGTTTTCCTTGAATGTTAGTCCCAGAATCACAACTTTTGATTTTTTGGGAGCTTGTCCGACAGCAATCATGTTCTTAATGGCGGCATCCGCGACGAATTTGCCCATACCGTCGTTTACGATTCTGCCGTTGAGAATGATCTGACTGTGATAACCGAGCTTTTCAGCTTCGTATGTGAAATAATAAGGGTCAACGCCAATACAGTGCCCGCCCACAAGACCGGGACGGAAGCCGAGCGCATTCCATTTTGTGTTCATGCCGTCTACGACTTCGTTTGTGTCGATACCCATGCGGTCGAATACCATGGCAAGCTCGTTCATAAAAGCTATGTTGATGTCGCGTTGGCTGTTTTCAACAACTTTTACAGCCTCGGCGGTTTTGATTGTGGAAACAGGGTATGTTCCTACTTCGATAACTATATCATAAACATTTTTGATTTCTTCAAGCGACTCGGCATCCATACCCGAAACAATCTTTCGAATGTTTTCAAGTCTGTGTACCTTGTCTCCGGGATTGATTCTTTCGGGGGAATAGCCGACCTTGAAATCGATTCCGCACTTAAGTCCGGATTCTTTTTCAAGGATCGGAATGCACACATCTTCGGTGACTCCGGGATAAACTGTTGATTCATATACAACTATAGAGCCTTTGACAAGATTCCTGCCAACGATCTCACTGGCTCCGATAACAGGGGAGAGATCGGGGGTGTGGTCGGTGTTTACGGGCGTTGGGACAGCAACCACATGAAACTTTGCTTCACGCAGCCTTGTTTCGTCACTTGTAAAATCGACAGTTGTGTTTTTTATAACTTCATCGCCGACTTCGTTTGTGGGGTCAACACCTGATTTATAAAGCTCGATTTTTGCCTTGTTGAGATCAAAACCGATAACATTTACGCCCTTTGCAGCAAAGGCAACTGCAATCGGCATGCCGACATAGCCTAATCCGATCAATGATAAATTTGTTTTGTGTGAAACAAGATCGTTGTATAAAGACATGATATAATTCCTCCATGAAAATAGTCAATGTTATATTTTTTTGTTTTCGTAATTCTTTGATCGGTATTTTTTTCCAAAGGCCTTAAGGATTCCCTTCAGTGACCCTATTCCGTAAGCAATGTGGAATATCGGAAATAGCATAATCAGAGCAAAAAACTCTTTTGTTGAGGTTGCTTGTTTTGCGGAAAACAGAATGTCAAATGTGATATATATAGCCATTTCAGCTCCAAGCATTATCCAGAATATAGGATGCAGAATTCCAAGCAAAGCAAGTCCGACTACAGATAATACGAAAGCTAACGGAATAAAATGGCGAATTCCCATTGCACCGGGGCAGAGCTTCATGGTGATAACATTCCATGTGCCGTTGAGGTCAGCCATTTTGGTTATTCCTTTTATGGTATCTCTGCAATAATATGAGAGTTTAATGTTGTTTGAAAGGTATATTTTTCCACCATTTTTTCGAATCCGGTAATTCATTTCATTGTCCTGGTTTCTTACAAGCCGTTCGTCATAACCCCCGTATTTTTTGAATACTTCGCGTTTGAACGCTCCGAAAGGAACAGTATCCACATATCCGCTGTCCCCATTGGTTCTAAATTGCGAATTGCCAACACCGAATTTGGAGGATAGCATTTTTGCAATAGCATTTCCCATAAATCCGCAAGATTTGGTTTCGGCTACACCGCCGACATTTTCGGCATCAGTGTTTTCAAGATAATAGATACACTTTGAGATATAATCTGGAGCATAATCGGCATGGGCGTCAAGACGGACAATGTATTTTCCCACAGATTCCGATATACCTATGTTCATAGCGTAAGGGACGATTTTGTTGGGATTTTTGAATACTTTTACAAGGTCAGGATATTTTTCTGAATATCCGTTCAGTATTTCAACTGTTTTGTCTTTTGAACAGCCGTCCACGAATATCCATTCCATTTGTTCCATAGGATAATCCTGCTGAAGCAAAGACTCAATGCATTTATCAATGTATTTTTCTTCGTTATATACCGGCATAACCACAGACACTATTATGCTGTTATTCATATTTCACTACCTCTGTTTCAATTTCGGTTTTTTTATGGGCTGAAGATGACGATTTTACAGATGGTGTATAATCTCCCTCGTAATTCTTTCCAAGCACAGCAAAAACTGTCATAAACATGACTTTTATATCACCCCAAAAGCTGAAAGTCTCGATTGCCTTAAGGTTATAGTACATTTTTGCCGGAAGCACATTTTCTATGTAAACTTTGTCGGTGTCTTCTGCGGCATCAAGCAGTTCTGCTTCGTCTTTGTAGTAAATACTTGCAAGACTTGTGACACCTGCAGGCAAAAGCAATGTTGCCATCATTTCAGATGTGTAGTGCTCGGTGTACTTCGGCACTTCGGGACGCGTTCCCACGAAGGTCATTTTCCCTCTGAACACATCAATAAGTTGACTGATTTCGTCAAGACGGCATTTTCTTACAAGCTTTCCGACTCTTGTGATTCGTGCATCTCCGCTGATAGTTACTTGCGATCCGCGATCTGCGTTTTGTACCATAGAGCGGAATTTGAAAATTCTAAACTTTCTGTTATATTGGGTGATTCTTAACTGCCTGTAAAACACAGGACCTCTGCTGTCAATTTTTATGGCTATTGCAAGAATAAGAAAGACAGGGGAAAGAATAATAAGCATAATCGACGATGCGAAAATATCAAACAATCTTTTGAAGAAAAGACTTGCTCTCTTCTTTTTGAGGATGTCGTAATATTTATTGACTTCATCAGTCTGCATTTCAGGTGGCAACTGTTCCCACTCGATGATTTTCATTTATAAGTACTCCTTCAGAATCTGTGTGTATTGTTTGATCACATATTCTATGTCTTCATCTGATAAGCAGGTGTGCAATGGCAGAGTGATCTCATTTGCAAAATGATCGTATGCATTGGGATAATTCTTGATATCGAATCCCAGGTTCTTATATGCTGTATGCATGGGAAGTGGCTTGTAATGAACATTACAAGCCACACCGCGTTCAGCCATTTTGGTGATGATATCATTGCGTTGCTCAGAGCTGATTCCGGGGATGCGAGTAATATAAAGATGGCCAGAAGATTCATATTCATCGGTGTAATGCTCGAGCGTTTCCACCCCCAGAGTTCTGAGTGCCGCATCATAATTTTGAATAATTGTTTTTCTGCGCTTAAGCATATCGGGGTAGCGCTCGAACTGCTTGAGACCGATCGCTGCCGCGATATCTGTCATATTGCACTTGTAATATGTGCCTATGATGTCGTATTCCCAAGCACCGAGCTTTGTTTTGGCAAGAGCATCCTTGGATTGACCGTGAAGGCTAAGCAACTGTAATTGTTTGTAAATATCTTCGTTGCTTATCCCGGGAATTGTGTTCCATGTGAGAGCGCCGCCTTCAGCCGTGGTGAGATTCTTTACTGCATGGAAACTGAAGCTTGAAAAATCAGCAACTGATCCGATTTTTTTGCCGTGCCATACTGCACCGAAAGCGTGTGCGGTATCCGCCATTACGGCAATTCTGCCGAGTTTTGATTGTATTTCGTTGGCAGGTGCGAACAAACTCTTTTTTTGGTTTACAATTTCGAATATTCTGTCGTAATTGCAAGGAATTCCTGCAAGATCTACCGGGATAACAGCCTTGGTCTTTTCGTTAATTGCTTTTTCCAATGCATCGTAGTCCATTTCGATGCTGTCTTTTTGTGTATCAATTAGAATGATTTTTGCACCGACATGATCAATAACCGAGGCGGTAGCAGTGTATGTGTATGCAGATGTAATAACCTCATCTCCGGCACCTACACCCAAAACGCGAAGTGCCATTTCAGCACAAGCCGTTTGTGAATTCAGACATACGCTTTTTTCTGTGCCAACCCACTCGGCGATGTTTTTTTCAAGCAGTTTTGTTCTGGGTCCTGTTGTTATCCATCCTGAGCCGAGAGTTTCAACAACCTCGGAAATCTCAAGCTCCGAAATATCGGGGGGACTGAATGGTATTGATTTACAATTGTATGTCATGTTGCATATTCACTTTCTATAATATTTTATACATAATTATATCATATTAATAAAGTTATGTCAATAAGAAAAACTTTTTTTCAATAGTTTCACGAATGAAAAACTTGTGTTTTATGTATAAAAAAGATTTTTCCAAGAAAGAAAGAGTGCTGCATGTTTTTTTGTATCAGTATCGAAAAAGTGGTTTGTAAAGTGGATTGCATACGAGTGCATACAGATATAAAAAGTGACAGCAATCGAAACGATTACTGTCACTTTTTCCTGTATTTGCGTTTGACTTGTATGCGAGAACAAAAACTGAAACAAAAAGAGCCTCGGCACGCAATAATGCGTGTCGAGACTCTTGACTGGTGCGAGTGTTCTTATAGGAATTACTCAAAAATGCCATAAAATCAAGGGTTTTAGCAATCATACAATTTGTATTTGCTAAATTTTGCAATAAATTGCAAAGCGAAATTATTGCTTCGCAATAGCTAAATTGTTTCTTACGAAACAGCTAAATTAAATTCGCTATAAGCGGCGTAGCACATTTAGCTGCCGCAGGTAATTTAGCTGAACTTGTTCAATTTAGCTCGCGTAAGCGAATTTAGCCGAAAAAGCGACAGAAACCTGTCGATTTCTGTCGCTTTTTCTGGTCGGAGTGAGAGGATTCGAACCTCCGGCCTCTTGGTCCCGAACCAAGCACTCTACCAAGCTGAGCCACACCCCGAAATATTTGCAACGAAATTATTGTAACATAAAAGGGGGAGTTTGTCAAGCTTTTTGTAGTAAAAATGTTGATTGTTCGGCAAAAGATATTTGTGATGAAATGTATTAATTATCTTTCGAATCACACATAATTGTCATCAATCAATGATCACAGGCTTTTCTGCATTGCCTGAGGAGACATTCCGAATTTCGTTTTGAAGACCCGCAAAAAGTTTGACAGCGATGAGAAACCGCTGGCAAAGCATATTTCTGTTACGGAAAGGTTGCTTGATGCGAGCAATTTTTTGGCGTACATTAGCCTGACATCATTGAGATATTCCTTGTATTTCTTGCCTGTTATTTCGTGAAATTGTTCGCTGAGATAGTTGGGGGTGATGCCAAGATTTGCCGCAACATCCGAGAGAGTGGGGTCTTCTCGGAAATGAATGTTTATATATGAAACGGCATTGTTTATTAAAGATTTTTTTGTGTCATTGTTCTTCGTTTTTTCCACGTCAAAAATTCGGAGTAGATGGATAAATAACAGATCAAGCAGACTTTTTGTGGTCTTGTCAGCGTATTTGGGAGAATTGTTGTATTCATAGAGCAGCATCTCGCAGATGCTTGCAAGCTGAGACAGCTTTTCCTCGGAAATGTATTTTATCCTGCCACCTCCGCTTCCTGAAAAAGCTGTCATGAACTCCTCGGGCAGAAGCTCGTCGCTGAAAGAAATGTTGTACACCTCAAGCTCGGAAACTTCCACTTCGTGAAAGTCTGTGGGATTCAAAATATATACAGCACCGCGGACGATCTCGTATTTCGCGCCGTTTAGCAGTTGTGAGCCACTGCCGTAGGTGACGATCTCGATCTCCCAGCTGTTGTGCCAGTGCAATTGCCAGACACAAGAGGGGTCTTGCTTTTTGACAATATTGAAGCCGTAGTTGTTGAACTCGTAGCTCTTGTTCCACATGGTTGCATTTTGTGCTTTTTTCATAATCCACCGTTTGTTATTGTTTTTTTAATTCTACAACATTTTTACGGAAAAATCAATCAAAATCCGAAAAAACTGTAAAAATCTATTGAAAACTGAAAGAAAAAACTATTTGTTGTGATATAATTGTATTGCATCAATTGTACTAACATGAAAGGATAAATACGATGAAACTTTTTATTGATACTGCAAATGTTGAAGAGATAAAACTTGCCAATGAACTTGGTGTTATCTGCGGAGTTACTACAAATCCTTCGCTGATTGCCAAAGAGGGGCGAGATTTCAAACAGGTAGTGACTGAGATTACTGAAATTGTTGATGGTCCCATATCCGCTGAAGTTATCAGCCTTGAATGTGATGGGATGGTGAGCGAAGCTCGCGAGCTTGCAAAGATCCACAAAAATATCGTTATCAAGATACCTATGACTCTCGAAGGACTTAAGGCTGTAAAAATACTTACTGCCGAGGGGATCCACACAAATGTAACCCTCATATTCAGCGCTGCCCAGGCTCTTCCAATGCCGACGGATGCCCCTGTGATAACAGCTGTCCTGTTTTTAAATCCATGTGTATACCTCCTGTTCAAGCAAAATTATAGCATTGTTTATTGCATCAAACAAGGAAAATTCTATCAAAAAAGAGGACAATACTATCAAAAAATGCGGACATTGAAGTCCGCATTTTTGTAATACTTAAAGCTTGTTTCTTTGGATTTTTCCACTGACCGTCTTGGGAAGGCTTTCTCTGAATTCAACGATTCTCGGATATTTGTAAGGAGCTGTTTTTTCCTTGACATAGGTCTGAATCTCTTTTTTGAGCTCCTCCGAGGGGGTTGTGCCGTTGACAAGGACGATGCTCGCCTTAACTATCTGTCCTCTGACCTCATCAGGAACAGCGGAAACGCCACATTCAAGAACATATGGAAGCTCCATGATGACGCTTTCGATTTCGAAGGGACCGATGCGGTAGCCGGAAGACTTGATAACATCATCGATTCTGCCGACATACCAATAGAAGCCGTCTTCGTCGCGCCACGCAACATCACCTGTGTGATAATATCCGTCGTACCAGACTTCAGCTGTCTTTTCTTCATCGCCGTAGTAGCCTGTAAACAGACCGCAAGGTGCTCCGTCTGCAACTCTTACAACGATCTCGCCGGATTCACTTGTCTTAACGGGATTTCCGTCGGGATCAAGAAGCTGTACATCGTAAATCGGTGCGGGTTTGCCCATAGAGCCTATCTTGTGAGGCTTTCCGATCATGTTTCCGATGATCATTGTGCTTTCGGTCTGACCGAAGCCTTCGAGAATCTGAAGACCGGTCGCTTTTTCGAATTGACGGTAAACCTCAGGATTCAGAGCTTCGCCGGCGGTGGTCATGTGTCTTACAGAAGAGAAATCATACTGCGAAATATCCTGCTTTATCATCATGCGCAGCATTGTGGGAGGTGCACAGAAGGTGGTGATGTGGTATTTTGCAAACATGGGAAGAATGTCTGCGGCATCAAATCTGTCAAAGTCATATACGAAAATTGCTGCTTCGCAAAGCCACTGACCGTAGAGCTTACCCCACATGGCTTTTGCCCAACCGGTGTCGGAAATGGTGAAGTGAAGTCCGTCGGGATCAACATAATGCCAGTATTTGGCTGTATGGAAATGACCAAGGGGATATTTATAGTTGTGTGCTGCGATCTTGGGATAACCGGAAGTGCCTGAAGTGAAGTACATGAGCATGAGATCGTCACCACAGGGAGAATCCTCGGTACGGTCAAAGTGCGTGCTGAAGCGCTTGTATTCTTCATCGAAGCTTCTCCAGCCTTCGCGTTCTTCGCCGACAATGAGTTTGTTGATGAGACCGGGACAATTCTTTGCGGCAATGTCGATCTGATGTGCAGTATCGCCATCGGAGGTACAGATAACCGTGTTAACACCTGCCGATTTGAATCTGTATTCGAAGTCATGCTCCTGGAGCTGATTAACAGCAGGGATCGCAACAGCACCAAGCTTGTTGAGACCGATCATCGCAAACCAGAATTGATAGTGACGCTTCAGGACGAGCATAACTCGGTCGCCCTTCTTTATGCCGAGAGAAGCGAAATAGTTTGCACACTGATTGGAAGCTTTCTTGACATCCGAGAAGGTGATGCGCCGTTCTGTCTTGTCGCGGGATACATGCATGAGAGCGAGCTTGTCGGGCTCACGCTCTGCCAACTTGTCCACAAGATCAAAGGCAAAGTTGAATTTATCGGTGTTCTTGAATTTGATCGAAAGGGGAGTGCCATCTTCATCTTCTTCGATATCGATGAACTGATTGTATATTCTGTCCTTTTCGACTGTGTGAAGCTTTCCGATGATCTTTTTTGAGATTATATCTGTGGATTGAGCATCTTCAACATCATCTTCATCGGCTTTAAGTACGATGGCGTAGAATTTACACTCCTTGCCGTTTACGGCTATCATACCGTGAGGTGTATCACTGTCATAATAAATGCTGTCGCCGGGGCCGAGGACTTCCTTGTGCTCACCGACCTGAACCATGAGATTGCCTTCGATTACAATGTCGCATTCCTGTCCTGCGTGGGTTGTAAGCTCTATCTCGCCATTTTGCGCTTTTTCGTCATAGCTGCTGACAACATAAAGAGGCTCTGCGATACGGTTCTTGAATGCATATGCGAGATTATAATATGTCATGCCGTGTGCGTTGGCAATCTGCTGACCTGCACCGGCACGGGTTACCGTGTAGGACTTGAGATTCGGGCTGTAACCCTCGATGATGTCGGTTACATTGACTTTGAGAGCCAGTGCGCAGCGGTAGATAAAAGCGAAGTTGAGGTCGCTTTTTCCGCTTTCGCAGGCAAGATATTCGTCAACGCTGACACCTGTGTTTTTTGCCATCGATTGAGGGGAGATGCCCTCGATTTCACGCAGCTCGCGTATACGACCTGCCATTTCTTTGATCTTCAGATCAAGTTCCTTGAAGTTTTCCATAAGTTTTCCTCCATCACGGGACAAAAAAATCGTCCCAAAGTTGTGAAATACTTTGAGACGAGCGTAAAAATTTTCACCCGCGGTACCACTCAAATTGCGATGTTGAAATCGCCACTCTCAGGATCAAACAATCCCTATACATTAACGCAGCAATCACGGAGAGGGTCTACAGGCAAAAAGCTTTCTTCCTCTCAGCTCAGAAGCTACAAACGCAAAAACTTTCCTTTGGCTTGCACCGACCGCCATTTCTCTTGAAGGAAAGTATAATGCGAACTCTTCGTCGTCGCCTTTAAATTGTAAAACATACAATACTTTGTTATTATAGCATCTAGCACAAGTCTTGTCAAGAGTTTTTTCCAATTATATGAAAAATTGTCCTATTTTGACGCACTCTTATTGACAAGTGTGAATGTTTGATGTATACTTAAACCATATAATTTCATAAGGAGGCACAATATGTTTTGTACAAAATGCGGAACAAAAATAAATGACGGAGAAAAATTCTGCACAGGTTGTGGAATAAAGGTGGAACTTATTGAAAAAGAAGCTTCTTTTGATTCTGTACCCGAGGCGGAAAATAAAGAGGCAACTGTTCCCGAGGTTGTTTCCGAGCCCGTGGAAGTGTTCTCTGAAGCACAGGAAAATTTTGAGGTTTCTGAGTGTTCTGACACTGAAGAAATTTCGGATGAGACAGCGGTTGCTACCGAAGAAACAGCAGAACTACCTGCATCCGAAGAAACAGCGACCGACATCGACAATGAGACTGTTGTTGAGTTTGCGGAACAGGAAGAGATTCCGACCGAGACGGAGGTTCAAGACGACGCGGAAACCGAAACGGAGCCACCCATTATTCCTGTCATTCCCGTTCAGGAGCAGACGGAAAAGGAAGCGGAAAACGAACAGGAAAGCGAAGATACTGTTCCCGAAAAGAAAAACAAAAAAGAAAAACACAAAAATGAAAAAGCATCCAAACAAAAGCCCAAGAGAAAAATCGGCATAGGTTATAGAATTCTATCGTTCTTGCTTTGCGTGATTCTCTTTGCTTTAATGTTGAGCACTGCTTTGTTCGGTATTGTCAGGGGAGTTTTTTCTTCCGAAACTATCTCGGATTGTATTACAGAAATCGGTGCTTCGGAAATAGCTTTTGACGGCGAGTCTATTGCTGATATCGTTTACGATAACTGTTCGCGGGATGCTCTTGAAGAACTGGGGCTTGACAAGACTGATGTGGTTAATATTGTTGAGGCAATTGAATTCGAAGATGTGGTTGACGGCATATTGATGCCTTATGTTGATTATCTTCTCGGATTTTCAAAGGATGTTCCCGAAATTGATCCCGAAATAGTAACAGAAATCCTTGAAGACAACAAAGAAGCAATTGTTGAGGCTACTGACGGTTATGCGTGGGAAGCCGACGAGGATGGATATACCGCTATCACCAAGATATTCTCGGATGAAGTTACAGAACGCATAGAAGCGCAAGCCGGTGTGGTTTTTGAAAGTATTTCTCTTGAAGAAATGGAAAGCAATTTCGCAGTAGGTAATGTTTATGCCCGTATTCTTTCCGAAAAGTTCTTCTACATATGCATGATCGTTATTTGTGTTCTTTTCGGTTTACTCGTGTTTCTTGCAAATAAGCTTAGGTTTTTCAGAGCTATAGGGGATATAGGTGTCGTGGCAATTGTTGTGGCAGTGCTGCTCGGTATTATATATGTTGCTTATACCGCATTGCCGTTGGTCATAGATGTGCCTTCTTACATTCTTTCTTTCTTTAACGCTTTCGAATTTTTGCTTATTGTAAGAATTGCAGCATACGGTGTTACGGGTATTGTCGCCTGTGTTGCTTGCAAGATTGCATCCGTAGCTGCCGCAAAAAAAGAGAAATGACAAAAACTTTGTTTTACAGATACCACCATTTTGTGTGGTATCTGTTTTTTTATTTTTTAGATATTTCTACGAAATGCCTTGACTTTTTACTGTAAAAACAGTACAATATATCCTGTACTATGATGCATAACTGCGGAGGTCTAAATGGAAAACAAAAACTCAATTGACATATCAATTTTTTTCAAGCGCTGGAAAGTAATACTTGCATTTACACTTGGAGCGTTCATTATCGGTGTTTGCCGTGCGACATTTTTCTCAAGCCCTGTGTATGAAGTTTCAAGAGCCTATTCTATAAAGAACAGTGCCACTTACACAAATGATGATACCAGCAAGGTGGCATCTATCAACGATATGACAGTTGCTTCAAGTCTTACAAGTATTTATAAAAGCTATATTGATCTTCCGCATGTCATCGCAGGTCTTGCTGATTATATGAACGAAACAAGGTCTGATAGCGAAAAAATCTCTACAGGACTTCTTTCTTCTTCTATTTCCGTGCAAAAGGTTGAGCAGGATGTTCCGATCATGCTTATCCTTGTCAGTACAAGCGATATGAGGCTTTCAGAGGAAATATCCTCCGCCGTTGATACCTATCTGCCTCCTCGTGTCAGTGATGGCCTCGGCTATGCTGAACTCAAAGCTCAAGGTGTTCCTCAGAAGTGTGTAAGACGCGACTCTCCGATTCAATCGGGCGTACGCTTGGGGATTGTAGGTGCAATACTTGCTTTTCTGTTGATTGCTGTTTCGTCGATTTTCAGCAATAAGATCACCGACGAGGATGATTTCACCAAAAAATACGGAATCCCTGTTCTTGGAAACATTCCCAATCCTATTTTGAAGCAGAAAGGCGGTAACAAAAAGTATGATAAATAAGAAGATCACACGTCCTGCTATATCCCGTGCTGCCTTTAAACTCGGGAATGATTCACCTTTTGATTATCTGGAAGCGTACAATAATCTTCGCACAAATATCATGTTTTCGCTCGCGGCTAATGATAACGAAAACAAAACAGTCGTTGTTTCGAGTGCTTGTCCCGCTGACGGAAAGTCGACTCTTGCTTCCAACCTTGCTATATCTCTTGCAAAGCTTCAGCATAAGGTTATCATCATTGATGCAGACCTCAGGCGCCCGACCCTTCACAGGATCTTTGGTTTTAAGCCTGAATGCGGTCTTTCGGATATTTTGCTTAATCAATCTGCAGAGAATGCTATTGTTGGTATTCCCGGGCTTAATCTAGATTTTCTTCCCGCCGGCACTATACCTCCCAATCCTTCTGAGCTTTTGAGCTCCAAAAAGTTTGCTTCTTTTGTGTCGGAACTTGAGCGCATATACGACTACATCATAATTGATACACCGCCTATTCTTGCGGTGTCAGATGCGTTGATGCTGTCTAAAATATCAGCAGGTGTGTTAATGTCCTGTCGCTATAAGAGAACATCTCACAATGACTTTTCTAGAGCAGTAGAAAAGTTGAATTTTGCGGGATTTCCGATCCTGGGCGCTGTTATTGTCGGGCAGGAAGATCTTTCATCATCGCGTGTCGGAGGAGCATATTATACCTCCTATAAAAACTGATATGGCTGACAAAACAGGATATATAGACTCCCATTGTCATATTTTGCCGGGTATCGATGATGGTGCAAGGGATGTTGAAACCTCTCTTGCTATTGCAAAAAAGCTGATTGAACTAGGATTTGATACAATAGTTGCAACACCGCACTATTACAGTCATAACGAATCTCTTGAACAGTTTCTTGAAAGGCGCAATAAGTCATACAGCAAGGTTGATTTTCCTGAATCTCTTACTGTCATTACTGCTGCAGAGGTTGCCTTGGAAGAAGGCGTATCAAAAAAATGCGACTTGCAAAAGCTTGCAATCCCCGGTACTGATCGTATCCTTGTGGAGCTTCCGATGAAAAAATATTCGCCTCGGCTTCCGGAAGAGCTTTTTGATATAAAGGTCCGCCACGGACTTGTGCCTGTGATTGCTCATTTTGAACGCTATGAACACCTTTTTTCGGATGAGAATTATTCCGATATTCTCTCGGTTGACGTACTTGTTTTTCAGATAAGTCTGTTTTCGCTTGCAAAAATGAGGCATCGCGTTTTTTTCAAGAGCCTGTATAACACCGGAGTTGATATTGTAGTCGGAACAGATGCTCATAAAATCGATTTTCGACTTTCGGATTCGGAAAAGGGAATCAGAAAACTGAAAAAGCTTACCGGCGATGAATGTGAAAGGATATTGCAGTGCGAAGCGTTGGATCTGGATTTACATTAAAGCGTAAACTTGTTCTTTTGCTTTTGGTTGTTCTTGTTGTCGCTTGGGTGTGTTTTATATTTTCAAATTCATTAAAAACAGCCGAAGCCTCTGACGGACAAAGCGGCCGGATAGTTAATTTTATTATCAGATCAATACTGCGGATTTCTGATGAAAAAACTATTGAAGAATTTGCAGGTACGATGAACTTTTTTGTTCGAAAAATTGCGCATTTTACAGAATTTGCGGTTCTATCGATTCTGCTTTTTTTGTTTTTTCTCATTTGGGGAAAGCGCAACAGATCAAATTTTATATTTTCAATGGCAGGCGTTTTTGCTGTGGCTGTTTGTGATGAACTTCTCCAGTTGCTTTCCGACGGACGTGCCTGCCGATTTTTCGATGTGATTATCGATTGTGCGGGCGGAGCCTTTGGATGTGCGGTTGCTTGTGCGGTATGCTTTGTTGTTAGTTTTGTTAAGAAAAAATCAAATGTTCGATTGAGAGGTACTGATGGGTAAATACAGAATTGCCGATCTTATAGTTGATATGAATCCGAGATATGAGCTTCTGAAAGGGAGAAGCTCGAAATATTTGACGGATGACAGTGAAAAAAGTGATTTTTTGATTAATGTAAGCGAAGATGCTATCGCTGCCAAAATTAAGCAAAGTCCTGTGTTGACATATGAGTCGTGCGAATATTCCTGGTACGGATATGAGTTTTACAAAAAGCTTTTGCGTTTTAATGGGATGATGCTTCATTCCTCATGCATTGCGGTTGACGGCGAAGCGTATCTGTTTTCTGCCGCAAGCGGTACGGGAAAAAGCACTCACACAGGGCTGTGGAAAAAGTATTTCAAAGACAGAGCAGTTTTTGTCAATGATGATAAGCCTGCTTTGCGTATGTTTGACGGTAAGATTTTTGCTTGCGGCACACCTTTTTCCGGAAAAACTTCACTTAACAGCAACATTATCGTTCCTGTTAAAGGTATTTGCATTCTCAACAGAGGCATAGAAAACAGGATAAATTATGCTGACAAAAAAATTATCGTTCACAAACTTCTGAATCAGTCATACAGACCGACTGATCCCGAGCTAATGGATCTTACTCTTGAAATGCTCGGAAATATAATAAACAGTGTTCCGGTTTATGAGCTTTTCTGTAATATCAGCACCGAAGCTGTTTTGACATCGTATGAATTTATGAGTAAAAACTAAGGAGATAAGAAAATGAAAATCAAAGAAGGATTTGTACGCAGAAGTATAGGCGGAAGCGATGTGGTTGTCGCTGTCGGAAAGGCATCTGTTGATTTCAATGCCATGATAAATCTTAATTCAACAGGCGCTCTTTTATGGTCTCTTCTTGAGAATGGTGCAACCGAAAACGAGCTTGTTTCCGCTATGGTTGAAAAATATGATATTACCCGTGATGTCGCGGAACGCGATGTCAGAGCTTTTCTTGACAAAGCGAGGGCTGCCGGTGTCATCGAAGAATAATCTCAGCGAAAACAGCAATCGGAATTTCACGGCCCCTCTTTCCGAAATTGAATCGCTTATGCGCGAATCAATAGATGACGGAGGTCAGTTTTCCGTGGTCACAGCCGGTACAAGCATGATGCCGCTTCTCAGAAACAGGAAAGACACGGTGATTCTTGTTAAGCCGCTCGGTCGTCTTTCGCGTTATGACATTCCGTTATATAAGCGCGACAACGGTCAGTATGTTCTTCATCGTGTTGTTAAGGTGTGTGATTCCGAATACCACCTTTGCGGAGATAATCAGCTGACTATCGAAAAGGGAATAACAGACTGCCGGGTTATCGCTGTTGTTTCCAAGATCATCCGAAACGGAAAGGTTATAGATATATCAAAGTCTTGTGCATATAAGCTTTATGTTTTTGTTTGGTGCAGGTGCTTTTTTATAAGATTCTGTTTGTTGAAGTATAAAGGGCTTTGCTCGCGCATCAAAATTTTTTTCACAAACTTAAATAAGAAATAAAAGGAGTTTTGTATGAAAAAAAGGGTTTTTAGTGTTATCCTTGCGGCACATTGCGCGCTTGGGTGTTTTTCTGCTTGCGGCACCAAAAATGGAGGCTTGTCCAACGGTGAAGAACAAAAGGTCTATAACTATGTTATTGATGAAACCAAGTTCAATATCATTGATGCTGACGGAACATCAAAGTATGACATTGTACGCGCCGAGAATGCTTCAGGGGCTGTACTTGCCGGCTGTATGAATCTTAAAAACACCATTCTTGAACAGACCGGCGTTGAGCTTGAGGTCAAATCGGATTTTGAAAAGGCGGGTCATCCCGATTTCCAGCGTCAGGATCACGAAATTCTTGTCGGCTACACAAACCGCGAAGAAACCGACAGCGCCGCGGAAACTCTTGCAAGAGCACGCGATTTCGTAATTGTTCAGGAAGGCACAAGACTTTCCATTCTTGCAAAAAGCGATTCTTACATAGAAGATGCTGTAAACTATTTTATCGAAAAATATGTTGATGCCAATAATTGCTCAGTCGCTGTGGATGTCGGACATTCCGAAAAGATTGAGTATGACTATCCTATAAAATCCATGAAGCTCAATGGTGTTGACATCTCGGAGTATTCTGTTGAGTATACTTTGGACGAGTATGCTTCTTATGCGTCCGATATCAAAAACTATGTTCTCAACAATTACGGTTTTTATATTGATGCCGAAAAGAAGCTTAAGAAAGGCACTGAAAATGTTATTTGCTTTTCTCCCGATGCTGAGGAACACCCTCAGTATTACGAAAATCTCGCACACAATGAAACAAGAATAACCGTTGAAGATGGAAGAATCACTTACACCTTTGGCGTATTTGCTGATCCGATTACGGCTCTTAAGAAATTTGTTGCTACATATTTTGATCCCGCGACAGCTCCTGAAGTTTCCGACATCGATATTGTCATCGAAAGCACATCTGAATATACAGAAGATGAAAATATCAGAATCGACGACGAAAACTTGCTTGCCGAAATCGATCAGAAAGCAAAGGACAGACGCGAATACATTACAAACACTCCCAATAATTTCACAACTCTTCCCGAGGGTTCAACAAACCGCATAATCTATGTTTCCAACGATGGTTCCGATAGCAACAACGGATTTTCTCCCGATGAGCCTATTGCTACGATTTCGAAGTTGAATATCATCGGTCTTAACCGTGGAGATGTCGTACTTTTCAGACGCGGTGATGAATTCCGCGGCAAGATAAAGGAATCTGACGGTGTTATTTATTCCTCCTATGGCGAAGGCCCCAAACCTGTAATCAACGGGTCAAAACGCAACTTTGCCGATCCTGCGCTTTGGACTGAAACCGATGTTGAAAATGTTTATAAATGCTCTTATGCACTTGAAAATGTAGGCAATATCGTGTTCAACTATTCCGGTATCATCGGCAATTACGATGAAACGATAGGCAAGCTTCGTGTTGTCGGTCTTGATGGTTTCACAGGATATGCTGATCTTGTAAATGATCTCGAATTCCATTCAAATCTCAGCACAAACGAGCTTTATCTCTACAGTGCAGAAGGCAATCCGGGATCTCGATTTAGCTCTATTGAAATTGCAGAAGGCGGAAATATATTCCAGGGCGGAAAACCCGATGTTACCGTTGACAATCTTACCATCATCTTTGGCGGCTCTCACGGCGTTGGTGTGGGCACTGTCAAAAACAGAACTGTACAGAACTGTATCTTTGCATGGATCGGTGGTTCTATCCTCAAGGGTTATAAGGGTGCAAATGTTACTCGCTACGGCAATGCTGTTGAAGTGTACGGCGGATGTGACGGATATTATGTCTATGATAACTGGATTTATCAGATTTATGACACCGGTATTACTCACCAGTATTCTCACAATGATAAAGTGATAAAAATGGAAAACATTGAATATCGCGGAAATCTTGTTGAGCTTTGCCATTGGTCTATTGAGTATTATAACCGTGGTTCCATGCCCGGAAGCTGTCTGTACAATATTCATGTTCATGATAACATGACCTTGTACGGTGCTTATGGTTGGGGAAGTGTTGGTCGTGAGGGTGGTGCTGCTCTTCACAACAGCTTCACTATCATCGATGAGGTTGACAATTATGTTGTTGAAAACAACATCTTTGCGTACTCTAAGGGCAATGTTGTAAGATACAACGAAGGCGGAGACAGAAAGATCACCTTCCGAAATAACACTTATGTTCAGTATTACGGCAGAGCGCTCGGTTATATGTTCGGAAAAACTCAGCCTTACACAGGCTCTGCGATCACACAGCTTCGAGGCGTTATGAAAGAAGAGGATCCTATTGTCTGCTTTATCATGCATGACGCCGAAAGGGAAGCTGAAAAGGCTGCAAAGGCTGCTGCCGAACAGAACGCATAATTTTATATTTTATAAAGGGACAAGGATAAAAACACCTTGTCTCTTTTGTATTATTTTTTTGTTTTCAGGTATCATAAGAGCAGAGGTGATAAATTTGAACAAAAGAAAAAATAAAAATGAAAAGCAGAGTGAAAACAAAAAACGAGTCAATGCTGTGATGAAAAAGGTCTTGGATGAGGAAAACAGTAAGTCAAAGACCGACCCGAACGGCAGTTACACGGGTGTTTCCGATCCTCCGTTTGAAAATGTTGTACAGGATGTCGACGATCTTTGATGTTTTTTCAGATTTTACAATAATATACTTTCAATTTTTCTTCTGATGTGTTACAATAGTAAAAATACGCATCCGGAGGAATGAATTTTGTATTCAAAAAACTCAAAAGTGTTTACATCAGCTTGTGCTGAATATGATTATGACTTGATAAAAGAAATAGTATATGATCATTTTGACAATATTATAAAAGAGCACTATGCCGATTTTGATTTCAGAAAAAAGAAAGTCGCTCTGAAACCAAATCTTCTTGCCAAAAGAAGTCCTGATGCGGGAATTACGACGCATCCGCATTTTGTCAGAGCTGCGGCGGTGTATTTTCTTGAAAAAGGTGCAAATGTCGTAATCTGCGACAGTCCCGGCGGAGTGTATAACACTGCCGCTATGACGGGTATATATAATGTGTGCATGATGAAATCTGCGGCCGATGAAAGCGGAGCTTCTCTTAATTTTGATATGGCTCATACCGAAATGTATAATAAGGACGGAGAGCTTTCAAAAAGCTTCAGCATAATAAATCCTCTTGCAAACGCCGATTTTATTGTAAATCTTTGCCGTTTGAAGACTCATGCACTTTGCAATATGTCAGCTGCCGTTAAAAATATGTACGGGTCAATCCCCGGACTTATGAAAGCTGAGCAGCACGCACGCTTTCCTGCGCAGAAGGATTTCTCGAGATATCTCATTGATCTTTGTTGCACGGTTGCACCATCGATAAGTGTTATCGATGCTGTTGTCGCAATGGAAGGAAATGGTCCTGCCGGCGGAACATTGAAAAAAGTGGGGCTTGTGATGTCGTCTGCGAATCCGTTTGTGCTTGATCTTGTTGCTTCCAGGATAATGGGCTATGACATAGATGATGTGTTGACTGTTAAGAATTCTGCTTTGCGCGGCCTGTGTCCCGAAAAGCATGAGGATGTGACTGTTGTCGGAGTGTCTGTTGACGAATATGTTTCTGATTTCAAGCGCCCTGACAGCTCGGCAGGTGGGCTTATTAAGCAGATGCCGAATCTCTTTGGCGGCAGACTTCGCAAATGGCTTGAGCCCAAACCTGTTATCAAAACGAAAAAATGCGTCGGATGCGGAGAATGTGCAAAATGCTGTCCGCGCGAAACCATTAATATTGTTGACAAAAAAGCGGTAATCAAATATGATAAATGCATCCGATGCTATTGCTGTCAGGAGCTTTGCCCTATGAAAGCCGTTGAGATAAAACGAAATATATTTATGAAGTTCTGAAACGGAATGCTTATGGAAAGAATAATAAAAAAGGCATATGCCAAAATCAATCTCACCCTTGAGATTCTTGACAAACGCCCGGATGGGTATCACAATGTAAGATCGGTTATGCAGAAGGTTTCTTTGTGTGATGTGCTGACATTTGATTTCAATGATTCGGGTGTGATCACACTGGAATGCAGTAAAAATGTCTGCGATATGAAAGATAATCTTGCATACAAAGCAGCAGAGAAATACCTTTCCCGATATATCGAAAAAACCGGAAAGAGCTTCGGGGTTTCGATATACATAGAAAAAAATATTCCCGACAAAGCAGGGCTTGCCGGAGGAAGTGCGGATTGCGCCTGCGTCCTTGACTGTCTTTATGAGGTTTTTGGTGTGGTTGATTACAACGAAATCGAATCGATTGCCGCCTCTTTGGGCTCGGATATCAATTTTTGCCTTGATAAATACAGATGCGCTCTTTGCACCGACAGGGGAATAGAGCTTGAAAAATGCCGCCCGTTGGAATGTGACAGGATTCTTATCTGTGTTCCCGATTTTGGAATGAAAACGTCGGAAATATACAGCGCTTTTGACGCCTCACCGATTTTGTTCGACACGGATCCATCTGCGATTGTAAAAAAAGCACTCGAAAAAGGGGACGATGAAAATATTTATTCCAATATGGTAAACTCTTTTGAGAAAATATGCGAATCAGAATGTCGCGATATCGCTGAAATCAGAAGCATCATGCTTTCCTTTGGCGCAAAGGCATGCCGTATGTCGGGAAGCGGTTCTTCTGTTTTTGGCATTTTTGATGACGACAACTGTTTCTTTGATTGCAAAGCGACACTTGAAAAAAAGTACTCAAAATGCTTTGCTTGTTCGACTCTTACTGAATAAACTTCGTTTATACGGCAATAACACTGCTGTGAAAGGCGGTGTTTTTGTGAAAAGAATTATAAAACTATTGCTCGCAGTCGTTTTGTCTGTGTTTTGTGCTTCCATTGCTTCATTTTCCGTTTCTCTTGCGCGTATGCAGAGTAGCTTTGACAGCGAGCTTTACGGAAATGTCATACGCTTGCATATTCTTGCTGAATCGGACAGCGAGCAGGATCAAAAGGCAAAACTTGAGATAAAAAACTGTGTTATAGAGCGCATATCACAGCTTATTTCGGATGCGCGAAATGCAGATCATGCCGCATCTATTATAGATACCAATGTTCCGGGAATCAACGAATATGTACAGCAAGTATCCTGTGATCTCGGATATGATTATGACATTAAAACACACTTTTCCGAAGAAAAATATCCTGTACGATACTATGACGGCTTTGCTTTTCCCGCAGGAACCTATAAATCGCTTCGAATAACTCTCGGCAGCGGTAAAGGTAAAAACTGGTGGTGTGTGCTTTATCCGTCGATATGTGTATCTCCGGTCGATGAGGCGGATGAGCTGTTGGCGGAAGCGGGATTGTCTGAAAAAACGGTAAAATATATATGCGAAGACGAAAAATATAAAATTCGCTTTCGTTTTCTTGAATTGCTTGGTTTATAAATACGGAGGAAAGAATGCTGAAAAGAGTTTTTGGCAGAAAAAAATACGGAAAGACAACATATTGTATCGATAGGCTCAAAGAATGTGTCAACAGCGGGAAGAGATGCTTTTATATCGTACCTGAGCAGTTTACCTTTTCGTGTGAAAAAATGGTAACATCGACTATCGGAAATAAAGCGAACCTTTATGTCGAAGTTCTGAGCTTCACACGCCTTTGCAACAGAGTTTTCAGAAGATTTGGCGGTATTTCAAACAGTTATCTCGATTCTGTCGGCAAAACTTTGTGTATGTCAAGAGTGCTTCGTGCCCTGAAAGGTGAACTCTCCGAATACTCAGATTCCGCAACTGATATAAGCTTTGCATCCGATGCTGTTCGGACTGTTCATGAGTTTGCATCGTATAATGTTTCTTCGTCTGATATCGAAAAAGCCATTCCGGAAATAGAAAAGTCAAACGCTTCTCTTGCATCAAAGCTTAAGGACATCACTTTGCTTTCCGCCGCCTACAAATCTGAACTCAAAGCAGTTTACGGCACTGACGGTGAAAGCCTTGATATGCTCGATTCGGTTCTTTCAAAAAATAATTTTTTTGATGGATGCACCGTACTTATCGATTCTTTTTACGGCTTTACTCCACAGGAATTAAAGATCATAAGACATATCATAAAACAAGCGGCGGATGTGTTTATTACTTTTTGCACAGAAAAGGATGACACAGACCCTGTTTTCAAAAGAGCTTATGATGCCGCAAGCTTTGTGTCGAGCCTTGCAAATGAGAATGATATCGAATTTGACGATGTATGCCTTGCGCGTCCCGAGTATGATGACGATATTTCATATCTTGAAAGGCGCTTTTGCGCTGATGTGTGTCTCGGTACTTCTGAAGTTGAATCTGACAGAAACGGAGACAACATAAAGATCGTCAGATGCCGCAATCAGATCGACGAGGCAAAGGCGGTTTCTGCAATGATACACACGCTTCTGCGAGATGGAAAGACCCACTTCCGGGATATTGCCGTCTGCGCGAGAAATATACAATCCTATACCGGAATCATTGATGTTTTTTTTGAAAAAGCTGATATCCCGTATTCTTATTCGGTTCAGGATGATCTGTTTACGAAACCTTTGATATCGTACATACTTACAAACTTCGAATTGGTTTCCTCATGGAAACAGCAAAGTTTTATCACACTTCTGAAGACCGGCCTTGCGAGACTTGATGAAAACGATTCTGCACTTCTGGAAAATTATGTCCGCACATGGGATATAAACGGAAAAAAAGCTTTTCTCACCGAGTGGTATATGAACCCCTCGGGGTATTCTGCTGTTTTCTCAGAAGAGGACGCCCGAACTCTTGATACAGTAAACCGCGCAAAAGAGATGGTTATGTCGTCTGCAATAAAGTTTTCAGAGGACATGGCCGAGGCTGTTTGTTGCAGAGATATTGCCGCTTGTGTTTACCGCCTTATGTGTGACACATCATATGCAAGCGATATGAAATGTGAAGACGATGCGCGCTTCTGGAATCTCACTGTCAAGGCGCTTGACGAGATAGTTCGTGTCTACTCCTATGATGAGATGACTCCCGGGGAGTTTTCAGAACTTTTCAAAATGGTAATAACCGAATACGGAGTAATAGATATTCCCGAAAAATGTGACAGCGTCGTTATCGGTTCTGTTGATCTTATAAGAAATGAAACCATAAAATATATGTTTGTTCTCGGCTGTAACAACGAGTATTTTCCAATGCAGTTGCCTGAAAACGGAATATTCTCAGACAGCGAAAAGACTCTTCTTCACAGCGCGGGAATTAATGTTTCATCCCGCTCCGTCGACAGTGCATATGACGAGTTTTTCCTTGCATATAACATCTTTTGCGATCCATATGAAAAGCTGTGTCTTTTGTATTCCGAGAGCGATCTTGACGGAAAAGCTTTGAGGAGATCGGTGCTTTTGGATATGATAGATTCTCTTTTCTCGCGCAGCACCGAGGTTTCTTTTCCTTTCGATGATCCGATTCTCAATATCACAAACAGCGCATCTCTCGGAGATGAGATGTACGGTATCGGCGACCCTTTATATACTGCTGCTGCTCGAAAGGTTCTCTCTGTGAAAGAGGAATATAAAAAGCTTTTTGATGAGGTTTCTTCTACTGTTGCGGAAGGCAGATTGTCGCCCGAAAAAACAAGTGAACTGTTTGGCTATACCGTGTGTTCCAGTCCTTCACGCTTTGAAACATACAGCCGTTGCAGGTTTTGCTATTTTAACAGATATATACTTAAGATAGCACCGGAAGCAAAAGCCGAGCTTGACGGACTTCAGACCGGGCTTATTTCTCATAAGATTCTTGAACTGTTTGTCAAGGAGCTTGCAGACAGCAAGCTTTCAGGCAACATTTATTCTCATGAGCAGGCAAAGCTCCGAATCAAAGAATTTCTTGATGTACACTTTGAGGATATCACACACGCCTCATCAAAAAACGATTCGATATCAAAGCGATTTTCATATTTGTACAATAGGCTCTGTGTGATTCTTTCTGCTCTTGCAGTCCATCTTGTGGATGATCTTGAGCAATCCGAGTTTGTACCATCGGATTTTGAAGTGAATATCGGCATTTCTGATGATACAATAAAATCTGTTCCGATAGATCTCATCGGAAATGACGGCGAAAAAAGGGGAGAGCTAAGGATTGTGGGGCAGGTTGACAGAGCAGATGTGTACCATAAAGATGGCAAGACATATGTTCGTATCATTGATTATAAAACAGGTCCCAAAAGCTTCAAAAAGGACGATGTGGCATACGGCTTTAATCTTCAGATGCTTTTGTATCTCTATTGCATCACTCTTTCCGAAACCAAACGATACGGAGAAAATGTTGTTCCGGCGGGAGTGCTTTATATTCCCGTCAGGCGCCCTGTTATATCCGATGTTGTTCTTGGGGATGACATCGCAGGAAAAAGCGAGAAGGCTCTTGAGGGGGCTTTCAAGGGCGACGGAATACTGATTGATGATCTTGATGTTCTGAATGCCATGGACAAGGGGATAACAGGCAGGTTTGTACCGGCGGTTTTGTCATCTCAGGGCGGCTTCAACAAAATGCGCTCGAAGGTTGAAAGCCTTGAAAAAATGGGAGAGCTGCTTGACCGCGCGGCGCAGGTGTCGGGTAAGCTTGCAAGTCTTATGTATGAAGGCAATATACAGACAAATCCTTATAAAAAGGTTCTCTCAAGCTGCGAACACTGCGATTACAAGGCTGTTTGCAGAATAGACAGAAGAAATGAGAATATCAGATATAACTGGGAGGAGGTGCTTTGATATGAAAATGACTCCCCGGCAGGAAAATTGCGTCAAACATCGCGGTACCACACTTCTTGTCTCGGCGGGCGCCGGAAGCGGAAAAACTTCAACCTTGGCTCAGAGAATAATTGAAAGAATCTCCGATCCGAATGATAAGGCTGAAATAGATGACTTTCTTATAGTCACTTTTACAAATGCGTCTGCGCAGGATCTTTCCGAAAAAATAGAGCGTGCCGTCTCCAAATGCGTAGCATCTGATATTTCAAACAAAAAAGCCGTAAGACAGCTTGCCAAGATAAAATATGCAAACATTTCTACAATCAGTTCTTTTTGCCTTGGAGTGGTGAAAAAGCATTTTCAGCAACTTGGACTTCCTGCGAAGATCCGCGTTTGCGACGAGGCTGAACGGGATCTTCTGAAAAGGCAGGCTATACAGACGGTTATAGAAGAGAAGTACTCTGTTTCTGAGGATGGCGCTGTGTTTTTCGACGCTGTCGAGATGTTTTCGGGCGACAGAAACGACGACAGGTTTGTCGACCTTATATTCAGACTTCACGGAAGAATATATTCCGACCCCGAGCCCCGCATATGGTGTGAAAAGGCGATGAAGTTTTATGAAGAGGTTATTGGATGCGAGGATTTCTTCACAACTGCATACGGCTCTGTTGCACGCAAAGCTATCCTTGATTCAGTAAGCGAATATGTTGATGCCATTGAGACTGCTTGTCTTCGTATGCAGGATATTCCGGAGCTTGACGGGTATAAAGCCAAATATATTCAGGATATCGAAAATGCGAGTGCCTTCTATGAAGAACTTAAATCGGGAATGACATACGATGAGGCCTGCAAAAAAATTGTCAATGTAACAAAAACAAGTCTTGTCGGGGTAAAAGCAAAATACGATGCGGATTTTAAGGCAGCACTTACCGATATGCGTAACAAAGCGTATGCAGGACTTCAAAAGACCTGCCGCGCATTCATTAACGCTGACAGTGAGACAGTCAGGGAAGCTGCCGCAGACTCTCTTGATATTCTCAATGAACTTGTTGATATTATCCACCGAGTGGATGAACTGTTTTCTTCTGAAAAAAGGGGACGCGGAGTTATTGATTTTTCTGATGCTGAAAGATTTGCTTATAAGCTTTTTGTAAAATCTGTTGATCCTGAAAACGGCAGAGTTGTCCCGACAGAGATTGCGTGTCATTATCGCGATTCCTTTGAGGAAATATATATTGATGAATATCAGGACATTAATCGTATCCAGGACACTATCTTCCGCTCTATCTGCAAATATGATAATGACGGTCATGAGCTTAACAGATTTATGGTCGGAGACATAAAGCAGAGTATTTATCGTTTCAGAGGTGCTTGTCCTGAGTTGTTCGGCTCATATCTTTCGGGATTTGCTTTTTATAAGGAATCCGGGGAATGCAAGAGAGAACAAAAGGAGTTTTTGTCCAATAATTTCAGGTGTTCTGAAAAGGTTGTTGATTTTACAAATTTGATTTTTGACAAGATCATGCCTGAAAGCTATGCGAAAGAGGACAGACTTGTATATTCAAAGCACGAGGAAGTCAAGGTTGATTCACCTTGTGAGATCGTTTTCTTTGATGAAAGCGATGAGCCGGATGATTATTACAGCGATGAGATCAAAGCCACCGCTCAGAAAATAACTGAGTTGTGCGGTAATGAGAATATTCTGTCGTCTGACGGGAAGCCCTACACATACGGCGACGTGGCAATACTCCTTCCCGCGGTGAGCAACATTTCGGACAAATATGCACGATATCTTGAAAACTGTGGAATTCCGGCATATTCAGATGTTTCAGACAACTTTTTTGAAAATCCGGAAATTGCGCTTTGCTTATGCATACTCAACGCCATTGACAATCCCTTGAGGGATATATATGTGACCGGTGCCATGCGTTCAGAGGTCTTTGGCTTTTATGACGATGATCTTCTGACTGTGCGCAGGCTCTGTGAGGATGTTACCTCGGCTGACAGACCGATGTGGCATTCGGTTCGTGAAGTTTCGGAGTCAGAACTTGAGGATGAAGGTCTTGTTGTAAAGTGCAAAAGGTTCGTTTCTTTTATTAAGGAGTTCAAAAGGCTTTCTGTCGGTACATCCTCGGACAAACTTCTTCTGAAGCTTTATTCAAAGCTTCATCTTATGAACATAGTGTCTGAAAAATCATTTAACAGATATACCGAAAATTCATCGGCAAGGCGCGAGAACCTGATGATACTTTACAACCAGGCCCGCAATTTCGAAAAAACCTCTTTCCGCGGTCTTTCAGCTTTTCTTGAATTCCTGAAGGAACGCGAACAAAGACCCGACTCTATTCGTTCTGCAAGCTCTTCCGATACGGGAAATGCTGTCAGAATAATGAGTATCCACCGATCAAAGGGTCTTGAGTTTCCGATTTGTATTCTGTGTGGCTTTTCGTCGATGTTCAACAAGAGCGATGAGCGAGAGAATCTTTGCTTCAGTGATGAGCTTGGAATAGGTTTCAAGCTTCGGGATCTTTCTACTGTCAGATCGGGTAAAAGTGCGACATCAATGGTGCGATTTGATACGCCTTTTCGAAATGCTGTCAAGTCATGGGAATCCGGCCTTTTGCTTGAAGAAAAAAAGCGGCTTTTATATGTTGCCATGACAAGAGCTAAGGACAGACTTGCGGTATTGCTCAAAAAGCCCGATGCTAATGAACTTGAAAGCTATTATACGAAATCTGTCAGATCAAAGAGCTTCACCGCATCAGGATTCCGTGATTGGCTTTTGTTTTCTGTCGCGCAATATGGTGCAATGGCGGAGCTTTATGATGAAGCACAAGTTGTCAGAAGTTCTGTGATCTGCGATGATAAAAACTGTTTTTCGGTTTCATGTGTAAAACCGGAAAGTTTATATCGCGCACGAGCTTCGGCTCTTGATGTGACCTTTGATGATAATGCAATTAATGAGGTGGCAGAGCTAATCAGCGAGCGCGTTGGATTCAACTATCCATATTCAGAGCTTACGGTTATTCGCTCAAAAATCAGCGTTTCGGATATAAAAAACGGTAAATTGACAGTTAAGAGTGATAATAATGTTCCTTCCGAAAATGACCTTGCAATTCCGGATTTTCTTAACGGAAAGCTTGAGGATGCCGCAAGGAAAGGAACTGCTATGCATGAGTTTATGCAGTATGCAGATTATTCAGAATGCGAGGCTTCGCTCGAAACCGAAGCAAGAAGGCTTCTTGAAAACGGATACATATCGGGGGAACAATATGCGATGCTCGATTATTCGAGGCTTTCCGCTTTTTTTGAAAGTGAGCTTTATCAGCAGCTTAAATGTGCAAAGGCGGTATACCGAGAATCGGCGTTCACCCTTAATATGCCCCTGATCGAGCTTTATGAAACCGAAAAAGAAGCCTTTGGCGGTGAATGCGCTCTTGTTCAGGGAAAGATAGATTGCTTTTTTGAGTCTGAAGACGGAGTTTACACCGTTGTCGATTTCAAAACAGACAAAGTGCGCACAATGTCTGCGCTTGTGTCGAGATACAGCCTTCAGCTTGAATACTATAAAAGGGCTGTGTGCGAAATGACAGGCTGTGATAATGTCAGAATGGCGATATATTCGTTCTGTCTGGATGATGTCATTTTTATATAATTCAAAAAGATATTCAGATGTGTATTTTTGGTAGACAAAACGCTTTTTGTATGATATAATAATATGTTGTAATAAAGGTATTGATTTTTGGAGTAGAAATGAAAAGAAAGCTTCTCGGATCTATAAGCTATGTGATGCTGATTATGATAATGTCAAGAGTGTTGTCGCTGGTAAGCACGCAGTTTTATATGTCACGCTTCGGCGTCGGTGATGTGAGAATAAATATTTATTCCTATGCTGTGTCGCTGCCCAACATAATTTTCAACTGCTTTGGCACTGCGTTATCAACGGTGGTCATTCCTATATACACAGACTATATTTCGAACAATCACAGGGATAAGGCAAAGAAGTTTGCTGACAATATAATAACAGTTGCAGCAGTTTTTTCGGCTGTCCTTGTGCTGATAGGTATCGTCATGTCTCCGTTGTTGCCGTCGCTTACCGATTTTGATACCACATCCGATATAAGAGCGTTTTGCACAAAAGCTTTGATTATAATGATGCCGGCAATGCTGTTTTACGGACTTAATTATATTTTTCAAGGTATGCTTCAGTCTGAAGGTGTTTTTGGCTGGCCTGCTTTTGTGAGTGTTCCGAGCAGTGTTGTTATTATTCTTTATGTGCTTCTTATGTCTGATCGCTTCGGAGTGACGGGACTTCTGGTTGCAACTCTGATAGGACTTGCGCTTCAGGCGATTATTCTCATTCCTCCGCTGATTAAAAAAGGTTATAGATACAAGCCCTCGTTTTCTCTGAAAGACCCGGATATCATAAGGACGGGGAAGATGACTCTTCCTGTTTTGCTCGGAGCGTCATCTTATCAGCTGAATATGTTTTTCAACATAAACATGATAGCAAATTTTGACGGCATGGTAACGCTTCTGACCTTTGTTCAGAATCTTATTCTGAACATGGTGCTTGCCTTCGTTTATTCGATCACCGCGGTGCTTTATCCAAAGCTTACGGAATTTGCATCCACCGGAAGGATGGAGGAATACAAAAAAACTCTCGGAAATGTTCTCAATTCGGTTATTCTTTTGCTTGTTCCAATAACCTTTGGTCTTTTGTGTATGCGCACAGAGCTTCTTGATCTTATTACAAAATGGGGGAAAATAGAAAGCTCCGATGTCGAAAATGCTTCGATGCTCATTGCTATGTATTCTATCGGAATCATAGGAATCGGATTGAAAGAGATTCTCGACAGAGCATTTTATGCATTGAAGGAGACAAGAGTGTCGGCGATCAATGGTTTCATAATCATGGTTATAAACATAGCTCTCAGTCTTATCCTTGTAAGATCGATGAAGGCTTTTGGCATTCCTCTTGCATATTCTGTGGCGTCCCTTTCGGGAAGTGTGATACTTCTGGTGTTGCTGAAACGCAAAGTCGGAAACTATTTGCAGTCAACACTGTCTGTTTTTTTGAAGTCACTGTTTGCGGCCGTTGTGATGTCTGCTGCGGTTCTTGGATTAAGCAGACTGATATCGGGAGTCTTTGATGACAGCTTGTCTTCAAGATTAATAAGACTTTTTGCACCCGTGTGTGTCGGCGTTCTTGTTTATGCCGTTATGCTTTTGATACTTCGTGTAGAGCCTGTAAAGAGCGTGGCTTCAAAGCTCTTTTCGCGTTTTTGCCGTTCAAAAAAGGAATCATGAAATGAAAATATTGTATCTTATAAATTATGCCGGAAAAGGCGGCACAGAAAAATATGTGCGCGATCTTGTTGAGGATTATCACGGAAAACGCGCACAGTGCTATTTTGCATATAATATCGGAGGTCCTTTGGTTGAATTTATGCAAGCAAAGGGTGTGGCTTGTGTGCAAATCGAAATGAAGTCTGCTTATGATATTTCCGCTGCAAAAAAAATTGCGGCATTCTGTAAAGAAAACGGAATCGATATCATTCACACGCAGTTTCCGAGAGAAAATTATATTGCGGTACTTTCAAAGCTTTTTTACAAAAAGCCAAAGCTTTTCAATACCAGTCATCTGATTATGAATCAGGGAACTGTGTGGAGAATAGTCAACAAACTTTTGTCGCGCTTTGATG
>JAZSFD010000080.1:0-3517 GCA_045532035.1 Eubacteriales bacterium
TCATCACTACTTCCATTTTAATTTGTCTGTTTTTTCCTGTTACAAGCATATTTTTCTCCTAAGTTTTATGCTTATATTATACCATATTTTATCGTTTTTTGCAAAAAAATGACCACTGACTGGGTTTGTCAGTGGTCTGAACGGAGCCGCAAGCTCCGTTTTTTCTAAATATAGCTTCGATTCACGCGTTTTCTTTTTTCCGACATAACCTTGCTGACAAGAGCGCCGGTCAGGATGATGTTGTTTACTAAAAAAAGCCAAAGCATCAATACTATAAAAGCTGCTATTGAACCATAGACCGCAGAATAATCGGAGATGTTATCGATGTAAAATGAAAAAACGACAGACATAATTATCCAGGCAGCAGTCGAAAAAAGCGCACCGCATACGATGTCGCAAAACTTTTGCTTACGCATCGGTACTGTTTTATATAACAAAATCAAAAGGAAGAACACATACACACCGATCAATAAAAATCTGAGCATCGGCCAGAGAGCAACAAGCACCGACGGAACAAAAAACATATTTTCAGATAAGAATTTCACAATTTCTCCACCTGCCGTCTGTAACGCAAAGGTAAGAAGAAGACCCACAAAAATAAAAACAGAATATACTAACGAAAGCGTCCATTCGGCAAAAAGGCCACGGTACTTATCTGTTTCGTATATCTGCCGCAGTTTTCTTTTGATACAGTTTATATATCGCGCCACAGCATACAGAGACAAAAGAATTCCCGAGGAGAAAAAAGCGGTATTGTTGCCCCCGCTGATATGTCTTGAGAAATCAGAAAAAAGTTCGCTTACCATTTCAGGCAACAACCGGTGCATATAGTCAATAACCAAATCGCCGCTTGAAGGATTCATGAATGTGATCGCACTTGTCGCCATAATCAAAGGAAAAAGCGAAAAGAGAAAATAATATGAAAGCTCGGCAGAGCTTCCTCCAAGCCTTAGTTCAAAATACTTAAAAATGCATTCCTTCACAACATCGGTATGCTCAATCATGCGCCGGAGTAAAGCTTTTTTCATTTTCATCACCCCGATTATTATATGAACAAAAAAAGATTTTATGAAATAAGTGGCAATCGGTTGAAAAAGATACGCAAATATGATATACTTATACAGATAAAACATAATAAAATCCATGGAGACCAATATGACCGAACGAATAAGTAAATACAAAAAATACAGAGAAGAAATATTTACAAAAGCTTATTCCTTTCTCAACGAAAAACAGCGAGAGGCAGTCTTTACCACAGAAAAACCTCTTCTCATCTTGGCAGGTGCCGGAAGCGGAAAAACCACAGTGCTTGTTCAAAGAATAGCTTTTATTATTAAATACGGAAATGCCTATTTTTCAGACAATATTCCCGACGAGGTTCTGACCGACGAAAATCTTGCGGTCCTTCAATATATTGCAGAAAGTCCTCTTGCAACAAAAGATGATCTTGCTGAGGCGATGAACTGCTTTGCAGTTGATCCGGCGACACCGTGGCAGATTCTGTCGATCACCTTTACAAACAAAGCAGCAAACGAAATGAAGGAAAGACTCGGGAAAATATTGGGGGACGCCGCACAGGACATCTGGGCAGGCACCTTCCATTCGATCTGCGTGCGTATTCTTCGCCGATATATCGACAGGCTCGGCTACGACAAGAGCTTCACCATCTACGACACAGACGATCAGAAGAGGCTCATAACTGCCTGCATCAAAGAAAAGAATCTTGACGAAAAGACCTTCCAGCCCCGATCAATTCTGGGTGAGATCAGCAGATCAAAAGACAAGCTTGAGGGATATTCGGCATATGCCACAAACGCAGGTGCTGATTTCAGAAAAGGTATCATTGCACAGCTTTTTGAAATGTACGAGCAAAGAAAAGCAGCGGCAAACGCCCTTGACTTTGACGATATCATCTTCTTCACGGTAAAACTGCTTGCCGAAAACGAGGATATCAGAAATGAATATCAGAGAAGATTCAGATATATCCTTGTTGATGAGTATCAGGATACAAACATTTCCCAGTTCAATCTTGTAAGACTTCTTTGCGGCTCACACAACAATCTCATGGTAGTCGGAGATGACGACCAGAGTATTTACAAATTCAGAGGCGCAACCATCGAAAACATCCTGAATTTCGACAGAAGCTTTGATGAGGTCAAGGTTATAAAGCTTGAGCAGAATTATCGTTCGACATCCAACATCATCGCTGCTGCAAACGCCATCATAAAAAACAACGAGGGCAGAAAAGGAAAAGAGCTCTGGACAGGAAATGACGACGGAGAAAAGATTGTTTTGAAGGAGTGCGGCGACAACACCTTCGAAGGCTCCTACATAACAGAAAAGATAGCAAAGCTTGTTGCAGAAAAAGGGTATAAATACTCCGATTTTGCAGTGCTCTACCGAGTGAATGCGCTTTCAAACAATCTTGAAAAAGCCTTTGCAAAAAGCGGCATTCCCTATCGAATCCTCGGCGGCACCCGATTCTATGACCGCAAGGAAATCAAGGACATCATGTCCTATCTCTGCGTTATCAACAACCCTTCTGACAATCTTCGCTTAAAAAGAATAATAAACGTTCCAAAGCGCGGCATCGGAGATGCAACCGTGGAGGAAATCGAGCGCATCGCACACGAGAACGGCAGGAGTATGCTTGATATCATGGCGACGGCACAAAGTTTTCCGTCTTTGTCAAGAAGCGCAATCAAGCTTGCAGCCTTCTGCGACATGATAAACGATTTCAGAAAGACCGTCGACAACGAAACCTTGCCTGTTCTTTTCGAAAAAGTTATTGAAAAAAGCGGATATATGCAGATGCTTATCGACGGCGGACAGGAAGAGGCCGACAGAATTGATAACCTTAAAGAGCTTGTTTCAAACGCAGTGCAATATGAAGCATCAAACGAAGAAGCACTTCTTTCGGGCTTTCTTGAAGAAGTTGCGCTCATTTCCGATGTCGACAATTACGATCCCGACTCCCCCGCTGTTGTCCTGATGACCATCCACAGCGCAAAAGGACTCGAATTTCCCGTTGTGTTCCTGCCCGGTATGGAGGAAACTATCTTCCCCGGGGCGCAGTCAACCTTTGAACAAGCCGAGCTTGAGGAGGAAAGGCGTCTTGCCTATGTGGCAGTGACAAGAGCAAAAAAAGAGCTGATAATAACCTACTGTCAGAACAGATTGTATTTCGGCAGAACCGTCTGCAATCAGAGATCGAGATTCATCGATGAGATACCTGCAGAGCTTTGCGACATTCAGAATTTCTATGAGGCAACGCCGCAGGGCTTCTATCAGCACTCTTTCGGACAATCAAGCTTTGGCGGTTTCGGAAACAGGCAGAGCCCGAGACCTGCGTATTCATCAAAAACTCCGGCTTCTTCTGCATCAACTCAGCCTGTTCAGAAAAAGACTTTTACTGTCGAGCAGTTCAAGAGCGGAGACCGTGTGAAACACGCAAAATTCGGTGCAGGTCTTGTTATATCGGCAAAGCCAATGGGAGCCGATGTTATGTATGAGATTG
>JAZSFD010000117.1:0-2360 GCA_045532035.1 Eubacteriales bacterium
TTTGCCGACTTCTGCCTCGATTTGGGGTAGGTCTTTGGTTTGCGAGTTAAAGCATCGGGGTTGCAGCCCCGATGCAATCACAGCGTTCGGCAAAGCCGACCGCACTTTTCGGGCAGTTGCATTTAGGGGTTGTGAATTCGGAAAATATTTGATTTCGGGGTTGTAATGCCAAAACG
The DNA here is from genome assembly GCA_045532035.1 of Eubacteriales bacterium. Classification (GTDB taxonomy): domain Bacteria; phylum Bacillota; class Clostridia; order Oscillospirales; family CAG-382; genus UMGS1052. The sequence goes on from JAZSFD010000117.1 coordinate 177, forward strand.
TACCGAAGTTACGGTAAAAGTATAGGCGTTGGAGGTGATTTTTATAGGATTTGAGAATAAGACGAAGTTTGCGCTGTGGGTATATCCGCAAACGCTGAAAGATGTGGAAACGCACTATCGTTATGATAACTGTAAATCGCAAAGCGAGTTCATCGAAAAGGCAATTCGATTCTACATCGGGTATCTTGATGAAGAAAAGAGCGTCAATTATATCTCTCCGATGATTACCGAAACAGTGAAAGCACAAATCAATGGTACAGAACAGCGACTGGCTCGTCTGCTCTTCAAGGTTGCGGTTGAGCTTGGCAAGCTGACGCATCTGCTTGCGGCAGCGAATGATGTTGATGATGAAACACTTCGTCAGCTTCATGTCATGTGCATCAACGAGGTGCGTAAAATCAATGGTGTCATTGACTGTGAGGATGCTGTCAGGTATCAGAAGGAATGATAGTCTGTCCGAGTAATATGCTCGGACATTACATAAACCAAAACGAAAGACCAGCTATAAAAAGTCAATACCCAAAATGAAAAAAGTCAGGATAAATTCTGAGGATTTTTCGGAGGGGTAGACAAGTAAGGTCTGTTCTCTTTGAGAATAACAAAAATGATATTGCAAAGCTTACGAGCAACACCACCGACAGCAGTCAGATGATGCTTGCCTCTTGCTCTGAGAGACTGATAGTATTCGGATAAAACAGGATCACAAAAAGCAGCACGCTGTGCGGCAAGCCAAATCGCCCTTCTCAAGTAAGGCGAACCACGCTTTGAAATCCTGTTTTTAGTACCTGAAAATTCACCTGATTGCTTGACAGTAACATCAAGTCCGGCAAATGCAACAAGCTGATTAGGTCGCTCAAAGCGATTAATATCGCCGATTTCACTGACGATAATTGCACCGAGAATATCACCGATACCAGTGATAGTGGTTATGTACTGATCGGTTTCGTGAAGCAGCTTTGCAATCTGTTCTTCAAGCTCGGAAAGCTGATTTTCAAGAAAAACAATCTGCTGCATAAGTTGTTTAATCTGAAAGGAAAAAGCATCTTTTGCAAAAGCAATACCAAAGGTATTCTTTGCAGCAACTTTGAGTTCTTCAGCCTTTTCTTTGCCAAATCTTCCGTGGCTTGCTTTGTTAAGAATATTGGTGAGCTTTCTTGTTGAAACAGCGAGCATATCATCGGGAGTAGGACAGTTAAGAAGCAGCTCGGTTGATGAACTTCCGAATGTATCTGAAAACAGCTTTTCATATTCGGGAAACACCTGGTCAAGCAAGGCAATAACACGCCTTTTGCAGTCACCGCAAGCGTCTACAAGAGCAAGCCGATAGCGTGAAAGCTGTCTTAAAGCAATGATATTTTCCTCGGAAAGTGAGGTTGCGGAGTATTCTCCGAACCGCATAATCTGAGCGATAATATATGAATCCTTGGAGTCATTCTTGGTCTGGCGGATATACATTTTTCTGAAAGCTTCGGACTGAATGGGATTGATAACCTTGACAGTATATCCAAGCTCAAAGAAAAAGGTATATACGGAAAGCCAGTAATGACCTGTCGCTTCCATTCCAATGATAACATCGGCAGGAGTAATTTCAAATTTTTCAAAGACAGTCAGTATTTTTTCACAGCCCTGCTTGTCGTTGACAAAGGAAATACTGTCAATCAGTGCTTTCCCGTTTATATCAATGACTGAAGCTTCGTGCTTGTATTTTGCGATGTCAATTCCGCAGTAAAACATTGTGATACACCTCGTAAAGTATTGTTACAGCAAAGGTTATCCTCTGTATTTTACGGAAATACAACCTCGTCAGATATTCAGCACTAAATGCTATCCAGCTCATTCGCATCTGTCCGTAAAGCAGAGGTGCTACTCTTTCATCGGAAGCCAAGCTTCAAGGAAGTGAACAGCACCCTCTGACTGTACAGATTTATTATCTCACATTTCTGTGTGATAAGCAATATTAGAACGGTGAAAATTTTCACCGTAAAATGTAGAAACTCCATTCGCTACGCTTACTCCGTTTCTACATTTCAGCTTTTATTTACTACAGAACGTAGCAAGAGGTTTCATAGGGGCTCTCTTTAAATTACCCCTAAATATATTATACGAGGAAGTATTTAACTATGAAACTGAACGAATCATTTGTTTCACATAAAAACAAAGATGATTATATGATGATAGATGCGT
>JAZSFD010000119.1:0-8595 GCA_045532035.1 Eubacteriales bacterium
GAAACAATTTAGCTATGGAACGATAGTGGAATAATTTAGCTTTGCAACTTGTTGCAAAATTTAGCTAAAAACGATGCCCTTCATCGACCCGAAAACGGACAGATGTGGGCATCTGTCCCTACAATATTGCGGCACATTGACAAAATCGTTCACAAATTCTATAATTTATGAAAAGAAGTTGCATGAGGTGATATATATGCTTTGTGAGATAATAAAAGAAAAAAAGCTCCCCCCGTTTTTGCCCCGTGAGCAGATGCTTGATATGATTCTGCGTGAGGAATACGGATATCTCCCCGAAAAACCCGAAAGCATAAGCTTTGAGGAGCATGATTTTATTCCCAATTTCTGCGCAGGAAAAGCCGTGTGCAAAAAGGTCGATGTGAAAGTCACGCTTTGCGGAAAAGAGTTTTCTTTCCCGATATATGCGACCATCCCGACAAAAGAAGGCAAATATCCCTATTATATATGCATCAATTTCCGCGATGCGGTACCCGACAGATATATACCTTGTGAGGAGATCGTCGACAACGGCTTTGGTGTCATTTCGTTCTGCTACAAGGATGTTACAAGCGATGACGGCGATTTCACCAACGGTCTTGCGGGTGTGCTTTATGAAAACGGAAAAAGGGAAAGCTGTGACTCAGGAAAGCTCGCCATGTGGGCATGGGCGGCGCACAGAGCGCTTGATTATGCGTATACACTCGAAAATTTTGATCCCGAATGTGCCATTGTCTGCGGACATTCAAGACTTGGAAAAACAGCTCTTCTTGCGGCGGCAACAGATGAACGCTTCCGCTTCTGCCATTCCAACGATTCGGGCTGCTCGGGCTCTGCCCTTTCCCGCGGCAAGGGCGGAGAAACTATTGCAAAGATCGTAAAGGTCTTTCCCTATTGGTTCTGTGATAACTATTATAAATATGCCGATCGTGAATATGAATGTCCCTTTGATCAGCATTTTCTTGCCTCATGCATCGCCCCCCGTTTTGTTTATATTGCAAGCGCTATTGAGGACAGCTGGGCAGATCCCGATCATGAAATGCTCAACTGTGTTGCAATCAGCGAGGTTTATGAAAAAATGGGGCATCAAGGCTTTGTCTGTGAGGACAGATTGCCTGTGGTCGGCGACGAATATCACGAGGGCAGAATAGGTTATCATCTGAGAGCAGGCACCCACTATTTTGGCAGAGAAGACTGGCTGAAAGTTATGAAATTTATAAAAAGACATATGGGCGAATAAAACGAATGTAAGAAACTCCGCACCGAGAACGGTGCGGAGTTTCTTTGCGGAAAAGATTTTTCTTTGGGGAGAAGCCAAACAAGGCTACATCTGATGAGGAAAGTGGTTTCGCCGCAGGCGAAGACGGAAGGAGTCGGGATACAAAAATCATCAAAAGCATCAAACGGTTGTTCTAAAATTTGTTCATTGTGTCAATTGACATTTACGAACAAATGTTTTATAATGTATTCAGAACAGTATTGATCAGCAATCCCCTTGGCAGATTGACAGATATCTCTGCCGAAAACAAAACTACAAAGTGAGGTGTTTTTGAAAATGAAAACAAAGAAAAAGCTTGCGGCAAAGTCTGATTCGGGCTTTGTTCTGCTCCACCGCTCGATACTTGACTGGAGATGGTATACCGATCTTCCCACAAGGACCCTGTTCGGGCATCTGATAATTACGGCAAATTGGCAAGACAAGGAATGGTTGGGCATAAAGATCGCAAGAGGACAGAGAATATGCTCTTTCAGAGAGCTTTCTGCTGAAACCGGCTTGTCAATTCAACAGCTGCGTACAGCTACAAAGCACCTGAAATCGACAGGTGAAATAACACACGAAAATATCAGGCCCAACAAGGCGGGATGCTCCTTGTTTACGGTAACAAGCTATGATAAATATCAGCTTCCGGGCAATTCATCAACAGGCGAACCGACAAATGACTGACAAATGACTGACAAATCAGCGACAAATCACCAACAAGCGATCAACACGCGATCAACACTAACTAAATAAATATAATAAATAAAATAAATATAACAAGGCAAGAAGGATAATAAGGGGGCAAAAATTTGCCCCGACCGACCGCAAGAGAGTGTTTCTTTTGAAATTGTTTTTGAAACTGCTCGGTGTTATGACAAAATCCTTCAAGCTTTCCCTACAAAAAACCGAGAGCAAAAAACAGAGAACCCCGAAAGGTTCCCTGAAAGTTTAGGATTTACTTGTTTTACGGATAAACGACCATGTCGTGAACGCTGTTGTTTTCAGCGATCATCTTTTCGAAAGAGGCAAGCTCCTCGTCAGAGGCGCATTCCTTGCGGATTATATCCTGTCCTGCGGGACGGATGATAGTGTTGCCATAGATCTTATAGCCCTTGGGGAATACTGCGATTCCGCCCGATTTGAAGATAGTGTTTTCGCGGGCTGTCGAAAGAATGTTGTTGCGGACGGTGATGTCACAAAGAGGACACTGGAGTCCGTAGATGAGAAGATGTGCGGTCACGTGCTTGTTGGGACGCGCATCATAACCCCAGCCGTAGCCCGAGTCGATGCAGACATTGTTTTCAAAATAGCAATTTGTAAAGCCTGTGTCGGGCATATCTCCCGAAGACCAGATCTCAAACGCCTGAACACACTTCCAGATGATGTTGTTTCTGAAGTGCATATTGTTCCAGCACATCTGCACATTGATGCCCTGCATGGTGATGGCAACGTCATAAATTTCCGAGAACTTGCAGTTTTCGACAGTTACATCATAAGAGTTCGACCAACATTCAACACCGTTGCCGTAACGGGTGGTATTGAACTTGCCGTTTCTTTCAAGACCGCCGAGACGAGAGCCTCCGAGCTAATGGAATTCACAATCGGCAACATAAGCTCCCTTGACAACACCGCTGATGCCGTGTGCGCCCGAGCCGCGGAAGACGATGCCTGTGACCTTCATGTTGTTGGCAAATGCCATCATTCTGATATTTGGAGCAAGCTTTATATCATCCGAGTATTCGCAGGGGCATTTGTCGAGCTTGACAAAAATGCTTTCCTCGTCGCAGTAAAAGTTCCACTGCTCTGCAAGGTCTTCATATCTGAACTTCTTGCGATACTTGATCTCTCCCGAAACCTTCATAAAGCCAATGTTTGCGTTGGGATCGGAAACATTTCCGTAAATGTATTCGGGAACCTTTTCGTCCTTCACAAGGGTGATCTTGTAAACTCCGTCCTCATGCTTTTCCCATGCGCCTTCCTTTGCCATCTTGTACTGGGAGATGACAGGATTTTCGCCCTCACCGTAGCTTTCAAAGGTGGTGGGATGATCCTTGTCGGGACCTGCGGGAGTTGCAACTCTGCCATAGAAGGTGTCGCCGCAATGAAGTCTTACAGTGTCACCTCCGACCATAAGCTCCTGAACCTTTGCAAGAGTTTTGAGAGGTGCTTTGGGAGAAAGACCGTCGTTTGTGTCACAGCCGTTTGCTGCAAGGTAGTAAATACTTATTTTCTTATCCTCCGTTCTGCCGATTTTGCGGCAGGGAAAATTTTCCAAACCATATGGTTCATATTAACAGTATACCTGTAAAAACTTGCCCTGTCAATAAAAACAGGGCAAAATGTCGGAATTTTATTTGATTTTTTCTGCAAATATAACCGGGTAGAACATCCACGGATGGAAGAGACTTGTGTTCCATTTCTGCTCCTTACCCCATGCCTCAAAGCAGACGGTGGCACCCTCGCGCAGCATATTGCTCCAGGAGCCCTCGTCGCAGATAAGCTCGCGCATCAGGTCAAATTCTCCCTCTTTTTCAAGGGCGAGCTGGACGAAGAAAGCGAAGTAGTTTACCGAAAGAAGTCTCTTTTGGCGGATCATGGCGATGATCTTTTCTTTTGATGCCGCATTCATTCGGATGTCGTAAAGCATCGGCAGAATGTTCGAATGTATGCTGTGATGGTTCGATTCGGGGGTGTCGCGGAAAAGACCCTCCTTTTCGTCATAAAACCTTGCCGCGAAAGCTTCTTTCAGCGCATCGATGTTCACCGCGGGCATAAGACCCAACGCTTTGCGAATCTTTTCATAATACTCACAGGCTCCGACATAGTATGCGGCAATAACATTGTGGCATCCGCCCTTCGGGGGATTGGTCAGCTCAAAGTCATAGTTGTCGCGCAGATTCGCCGGCCAGTCCACAAGGTTCCATTTTTCGGTGATGTCACAAAGAACTCCGTCCTTCACAAATGCCGAAAAATATTTGATGACTCCCTCAACATAAGGGAAGATCTCGCGCAAAAAGCTTTCGTTCTTGTTTTTGGTATAGCACCAATACACGAAATACGGGTACATCAGCGAATAGTCGGCGATCTCCTGATTAAGAGCCGAGCACGACACCGCCATAAGACCCTTGCAGATGAAAGACGAATGGGCAAAATCAAAAAGCACCTTTTCAAGCACCGAGGTATCCTCGCAAAGGGCGGCATACGACATACCGATAAATCCCGCGTCGCCGAGATACTGACCCTTTTCACGGGTGGGACAGTCGACGCAGATCTCCTGCACGCCGTATTTGACTGTGTCGGCGCACAGACGGAAGATTTTTTCAAGCGTTTTGTTTTCGCTTGAAAGGTCTGCCTTTTCGTTGTAAGGATTATGGCGAACTGTGATTCTGACAGAAGCTTTGTCTAATTCGCATCCGTCGGGGAGAATTATTTCTGCATATCTGAAACCTTTGTAATCATATTGCACGAGCTTGTCAATTCCGCCTGACAGAATATGCTTTTCCTCAAAGCGGCAGTTACAGCGAAGCTCATATCGCACACTTCCGTCATCGTTCAGCTCCTCGCCCTGACGGATGATGACGGTGTCGCCTTTTTTGCCTTTTGCCCCATATGTCAGATATCCGCATATTTCGCGGCCCACATCAATGAAAACGCTGTTTTCGCGGATTTCCACCTTTTCCGGCAAAACGTCGTAAACCTCAAGAAGCGGGGCTTTTTGGGTGAGCTTGTGGGTGGTTAAAAAGTTCTTGTTTTCGACAGCGCTTTCCCACCCCGAATCGTCAAAGGAGGGCATCTCAAAGCCAATCTCATCGGCATTCGAATCGTAAACCTCAAGAAAACCTGTCTTGTAGCCGTACTGACCGCATTCGGAATATCCTGTGTGATATGCCGTTTTGAAGCTTTCGTCAGATGAAACACAAAGCTTTCCGTCGATGTAAAGCTCAAAGAAAAGTCCGTGAAGATCGTCTCCGCTGACAAAAACGCGATTTATAAGACCCATGTAATAGGTGTGTATCGCAAAAGTGTTTTCGCCGTCAAGAAGAATATCTGTAACATCTATTTCATTGAAATATGTGTGCATCGGATAGGAGGGAGAGGGACCCATGCAGACAAAGCTCCCGTTTATGTAAAGCTTGTAGTAATCGTCGGCGCTGATGCGCAGGGTTGCATTTTGAAAGCCGGTGATATGAGCTTTTTTTCTGAAAAGGATATGCTTGTTGAAATAGGTCGATTCAACAGGCTGTGAAAAGGTATGTTCTTTCCCGAAAACATTTATCGGAGAAAGCTTTGCAAAAGCTTCGGTTGTTATCCACTTTGTCATTTTCACCTCTCCTTTATGATTCTTTCGGCTTTGAGGAAAAGGATGGCTGTATAATCCTCGTTGAGCTGAGAAACCGGAATGATATCCTTCGGCGCCGATGAATAGCTGTCGAGCAAAAGCTTTTCGAGAATCTTCACATCATGCCATTCGCCAAGCTTAAAGCCCGCATGAGTAAGGTGTCCGACTTGCAAAAAACCGAAAGCACTGTGGAAAGCAATCGATTTGTCATTTGGCATGGTGATCTTGGCAAAGGCTGCACAAAAACCCTGGGTCTTCAGAATCTCAAGCAGTGCAAAATAAAGGGCTGAAGCGATGTTGCACCTTTGAAAATCTTCTTTTATGTATACCGAAAGCTCGGCATCCCAGCTGTATGCTTCTCTGACGAAGAAATCCTGGGCATAGGCAAAGCCTGCGATGACTCCGTCTTTTTCGCAGACAAGCCAGGGGTATTTGTTTGTGACAGTATTTATGCGCCGCTGCATTTCAAAGGGACGGGGAACTTCGCACTCAAAGGTTACCGAAGAAAAAGAAACATAGGGTGAATATACATCGAGTATTCCCAAAGCATCATTTTCTGTGGCAAAGCGGATCTTGAACATTTTGTTTTGCTCCTTGATCTTGTTATATTGTCATTATAAAAGCGAAAAGCGCGTTTTTTTTGAAGGAGTGGTGACAGCTTCCAAAAATCAAACAAAAAAGTTTGTGATGTAAAGAAGAAGAGGTATCGTTCCCACCGAAACCACCGTGGTGATACACACAAGCTTTGCGGCAGTGATGGGATTTGTGCCGTAGATCTCGGCAAAAACTGCCCCCAGCGTTGCCGACGGCATACCCGAAAGGACCACAAGCACCTGCGTTACGATGGTGCTTGCACCGCAAAGAACACATACTCCGAGAGTTGCAAGCGGAAAAGCGATAAGCTTGAGAAAAGCGCAGATGAAAAGCCGCAGATCCTTGAAGGCTGTTTTCAGATCAAGCTCAACAATAAGAGATCCGATGATTATCATGGCAAGGGGGAAGGTGGCATCGCCCACCATATCCATACCTCCGAGCAGAGCGTCGGGAATCCTTACTTCTGCGAGGAAGAAAATGAAGCCGACTACAGTTGCAATGATTCCGGGGTTAAAGATGAGCTTTTTGAAATCAAGCTTTGATTTTTCTCCCGACACTCTCTTGTGCCTTGTCATCATGGCAATGCCATATGACCAGAACAACAGGTTGAAGACGGTGTTGTAAAATGCTCCGTACATGATACCCAGCTTTTCGCCGTAGATGGCGGCAAGGATGGGAAAGCCCATAAAGCCGCAGTTGGCAAAAAGGGTGTTCATTTCATAAACGGCAGCCTCTTTCGGATCTTTTTTTGATCTGAAGACAAAATATGTGATGACGGCAGTGACAAGATGTATCACAACGCCGCCTCCAAGAATGGTAAGTCCTGTGGTCATGATGTGATTGTCAAAGGGCATCTGGAATGAACAGATGATAAGAAGAGGGTTTGTTATGTTGGAAAGCAGTCTTGCAAGCGCTTTTACATTATCTCGGTCGATGAATTTTCTTTTTCTCGCATAAAAACCGACGATCATGATGAAGAGCAGCTGGAGTGCTCTTGAAATTACATTTTCTATCATTTTTTCTCCAATCGCGGGAATATTTATCCCCATATATTATTATATAGTATAATGGAGGAATAATCAATGAGTTTTTCCTACAAAAAGAATGCGTGCGGCGACATCTTTTTTGAACATTTCATAAAGCTTTAGCATAGAATGTTAACAAGAGCGGAAATGCCGCGATGCTGTGTCATTGTCCGCCTTACATTTGCGAAAAGCTTTTCCGCTCAATCTTTAAGGAGGAATAATAATGTCAGAAAAGAACTGTCAGTCGTTCCGCGACAACTCTTCGGTCATGGGCGCTTCATGCCAGAATGTGTCGTCCCACGGCAGAAACAACAACTGCGGAACCTGCGTTGACTGTGACAAAATATACGATTCGGTAAAAGACAAAGACTGTCTTGAAGATCTTAAGGTCTTTCTTACCGAATGCGGTCAGGATATTATCGACAGAGCCACAAACATCCGCTGCAAATGTGCCGAGGTGCTCTGGACACATATAACCGTTGATGCCGTCCCCTTCAACAAGGGATACTATTCGGTATATGTACGCTTCTATTTCAAGCTTCATTTTGAAGCCTGCGTTCCCGGAGGAAAGAGTCAGGAATTCTGCGGAGTTGCGGTTTATGACAAAAAATGCGTGCTTTTCGGAAGCGAAGGAAACATAAGTATTTTCACCTCTGAGCAGTTCTGCAACGATTTCTGCTGCAATCTCTCGGATATTCCCTGCGACTACAAGACAAATATGCCAAAGGTTGTGGTTGAGGTTGCGCCTCCCATCTGCCTTGCGGTGAAGCTTGTGGAAAAACAGTACAAATTCGGTTGCTGCTGCTGCACCTGCGATCAGATTCCCGAAAATGTATGCCGCCTTTGCGGAGGTAACATGACAGATGATTTCGGTGTCAAGTGCCTTTATGTATCGCTGGGTCTTTTCAGCGTCATCCGCATTGAAAGACCTGTGGCGCTTGTTCTTTCGGCAAGTGAATTCTGCATTCCCGAAAAGGAAAGCACGGTTTGCTCCGATTCGAGCGATCCCTGTGCCCTCTTCAAGAAGATGAGCTTCCCCACCGATGACTTTTTCCCGCCCGGATCTTCGTGCTGTAATTAAACAATTAAAAGGGAGGCGCGTGTCGCCTCCTTTTTGTCGATATCGGCTCAATTTCCTTTCCATTATCCCACTCCCGACAGATGGAGGCTTTGGGTGCGCTATCGATTTAATCAGGAGTATGATATCCTCCCCTGAAAAAAATGTCTGCGCACTTCCGAGGAATACAAAAAGACGGCAGTCTTCCGACTGCCGTCTGAGTTTGCTGACAAAATGTATTACAATAATTGCTGTTAGCACCATGCACAAACAGGGAGTGTCATAATGCCTCCATTGCCTGAAAGGTCGGCTGATTGATACG
>JAZSFD010000030.1:0-4018 GCA_045532035.1 Eubacteriales bacterium
CTTGATGTCCATGTCCTGATTATTTAAGTGAGTTGATCATAAGTTCCAGACGCTTTTCAAGGTTCTCTATGTCCCTGACAATGTCCTGAAAGTTGAATGATGTGTCAAGTGCGGTGACGCTTTCGTTAATCCGGATTATACTAAAGAACCGGCTCTGGAATTTCTTGAGTTCATGGAGCTGCGTGCTTAACCTGATGAATGTGGCAAACTGCTCCTCCGTGAGCTTTATTGACTTGGTGTAGTAGAGGCTGTTCGGCGTGATTCCCCAGCAGAACTCTCTATTTCCGTCCTTTCCTTTGATCTCAAAACCTACTGTCTGAAAATCGTCGTTCTTTACGATAATTGCTTCCATGGTTAAAATGCTGCTTGAAGTCTCAAATGTCTCAATACCTCGCGAAGCTCGCTGTCGGTGTACCTTTCCGCCATGCCTCGGCTGATCCCGTTGTGGTTCATGGCTATCTGGATAGCCCTTTCCCGTGTTACCTTGATTGCTTTCTTTTTCATTGCGTTTCCCGTTTTAATTTGTATTTTTGTTTGTGTTTTAATCAAAATGTCAATGCAAATATAAAACGCGGATTTGAAATAAACAAGTATTTATTTGCTTTGGACAAATATAAAATTGTTAAATTCAAATTAAAACTTGTTCAAATAATTGATCATGAAAGGTTTGACTATAAAAGAAATTTTGCGAAAAAATGGGATTACTTTAATCTCTGTCGCTGAAAAACTTGGAGAATCAAGTCAGAATTTGAGTGCGCTACTGCAAAAGGATGATTTGCGGACGAGCCTTGTTGAAAGAATATCCGAGGCTACAGGGATTCCTATTGCAGCTTTCTACGGTGAAGCATATTCATCGGCGACAGCATCAGGCAACAGCGTGGCAGTTTCTGGTGACGGCAATTCCGTAAACGCAATCTCTGAAAGGTTTATGACCCTTCTGGAAAATAAAGACCGCCAGATCGCAAAGAAAGACGAGCAAATTGATAGGCTCCTTGGTCTGCTCGAGACAAATGCTGGGATATCTGCAAACGAAGCCAACAAACAATAATCAAATTTCAAGGATATGGATTTCAAAGACTCAATCAAACAGATCAGCGAGCGAATTGAAAAGCTCTGCGACAACCTCCAGACGGAGGAGGCGACAAAGAATGCATTGATAATGCCATTCCTGACCGCACTGGGTTATGATGTATTCAACCCTCTGGAGGTGGTTCCGGAAATGACCTGCGACATCGGAACAAAGAAAGGGGAGAAGATTGACTATGCTATAATGAAAGACGGCGATCCGATTATCTTGATCGAATGCAAACATTGGAAAGAGGATCTGAACTTGCACGACAATCAGCTGCTTCGTTATTTCAATGTGAGCAAGGCAAAATTCGGCGTTTTGACCAACGGAATAGTGTACCGGTTCTATACCGACCTTGAGGACAAGAATAAAATGGATGCAAAGCCTTTTCTTGAGGTGGATTTGAGACAGCCAAAAGATATACAGGTCGAGGAACTCAAGAAATTCCATAAATCGTATTTCAATGTCGATGCCATTTTGAGCACAGCTTCCGAGCTCAAGTACATGGGAGAATTAAAGGCAATCATTTCGCAGGAGTTCTCTAACCCGTCCGAGGATTTTGTGAAGCTTTTTGGCAGACAGGTTTACAGTGGCCAGTTCAATAAACGAGTAGTGGAACAGTTCACGGCTCTCACCAAACGGGCGATAAGCTCATACATTTCGGACCAGATTTCAGACCGCCTCAATGCGGCTATGATGAAGGCGGAGGAACAGGAAGAGACAAAACCAACTTCGGAGGTCATTGATGAAGAGCCAGCAATCGTCACGACCGCTCTTGAAATGGAAGGCTTTTATGTAGTTAAGTCAATCCTTCGCGATCTTGTTTCCGCCGATCGCATTACATTTAAGGACACAAGAGACTATTTCCGCGTGACTATCGACGGAAAGGTTACAAAAGGTGTGTGTCTGCTTCGTTTCACTAACGAGGATAATCTGCGAGTGGGCTTCTATGACGAGAATTTCAAAGAGGTGCGCTACAAATTGTCTTCCGTGGATGATTTATACCAGTTTGCAGACAAGATCAGGGAAGCTGCCTCTAAATACATTTAATCGCTTTTGAGCCTCTTTCATGCCGGAGAGGCTCAAGGCTTCATCTTTACAACGAAAAGCCCAGAATCGGGCTGAAAACAAGCAAATCAGCAGGGATATGCAGACAGAGGAAAGTCAGGCAATAATCAGACGCTTCTTTCAGGCGATTTACTACCTCAAGGAAGAAAAGATCATAAGGGGCAAAGCCACTTTTGCAAAGAGGTACGAAATAAACCGCCTCAATCTCTCAAAGCTCGAGAGAAACAACGCCTCGGACATCTTTCAGGTGGCATGGCTCGGCTACCTCGTAAAGGATTACGGAGTGTCGTCCACTTGGCTGCTTACAGGCAGGGGAACTATAATGCCCGTAAGACAAAAGAATTGCAAATAATGTCAAGAAATTGACAAAATCTGCAATTCTGGAACACTTTTCGGCAATTTTGGTACGCTTTCCGGCAATTCTGGACCGGAAACTGGAAATTTCGGAACAGATCAAAGCCCCTCGATCTGCGGAATCTTCGAGACAGCCTCCTGCTTCTTCTTATCCATGAGCTTCGCGTAAATCTGCGTCGTCTGGATCTCCTTATGACCCAGAAGCTTCTGGACGGTGTATATGTCAGCCCCCAAGTCCAGCATCAGCACCGCAAAGGTATGTCTCGCACAATGGAAGGAAATCTCCTTCATCACACCCGCACGCAACGCCCACATACGCAGCTCCGTGTTCATATTCGAGTTGTATCGGAAATTCCGGAAGACAAGCTCCTCCGGCTTGCCCCGCTGTCCCATGTAGCGGACTGCCTGGGCGTTGATGTCGAGATACTCCTGCGACTTGGTCTTCTTCTGCCGGAAGATGACCCTCGTGAACTCTCCCTGCTGCACTACATTCTGCCAGCGGAGCCTCATGATGTCGCACTTCCTCAATCCCGTGAGGCAGGAGAACAGGAACGCCTCCTTGAGAGCCGGATAACGGCACGGGGCGGCGGTCATCGCACGCAGCTCCTCAATGGTCAGGTACTCGCGCTCGGTCTCCTCCTGTGGAAAGCCCGAAATGCCGTCCATTGGATTGATCGGGATGATATGCTTGCTGTGGGCGTGGTTCAGGCAGGCTCGGAGCTTGTTGAAGTATGAGACCTTGCTGTTCTGGGACAGAGGCTCGCGGACATTCAGCTCTCCGTCCTTCGTCTTCCTGTTCTGACATACCGCCCTCTTGTCAAGATAATGCTTGAACGCCTCGACCCATTCGGGCGTGACATCGCGAAAGGTCATCTTCCTGTTCGTGATGAAAATCTCGAGGTGCTGCAGGCATGAATACCAGTTGCCCCAGTTGCCCCTCGATTCCTTTGTGCCGAGCCTCTCTTCGCACATGTACCGGAAGTAGTCCAGAAAGATCGTGTCCTCCTTGTAAATCTTCTCGAACCCGAAGCGGTTGTTCTGGAGCTCGACGACCCTCTTGCTCCGGACAGCCTCGGCGAGTGCGAGTGTCTGCCTGTTCTTCTCCCTGTCCTCCCTTGTCTTCTCCGGAATCAGGTACATCTTGAGGAACTCATACGAACGGACGCCGTTGATGTAGACATCCAGAAAAAGCGACTCCCTGCCGCTTGCCATCCTGCGACGGCGAAGCCTTATCGGCTCTTTTGCTCTTGCCATGATTTGTTTCTTTTGTGACTATTTGCGTTTCCGGTCACAAAGTAACAACAAAATAGTCACAAATGAAAACAAAAGGAAGATAAAAGAAACACAAACTGACTGTGTTCTATTAGCTTCCTTTTGCTCCGATTTGCTTAAAATCACTTTCCGATGCAGAAATTCCGAAATATATTCCCCAGCACCTCATCCGTCGAGATTTCACCAACAATACTTCCGATGTGGTAGATGGCTTCGCGGATGTCTTGGGCAGCCAGGTCGGTAGGGAGGCCTGAG
>JAZSFD010000113.1:0-6106 GCA_045532035.1 Eubacteriales bacterium
TTGTGCATAATATTCTTCCATTTTGAATGTCCGGACATAAATATACTCCTTTATTATGTTAATTAAATATTTTTCGGTGTTTTGAGACAGATGAGCGAAAGACCATTCTTGAGAACTGCGGCAGTGGCGGAAACAAGAGCGATTCTTGTGTTTCTCACCTTTTCGTCATCGGCTTTGAGGACAGGGCAATCGTGATAGAATCTGTTGAAGGTCTGGCAGACGTCAAGGAGATACCTTGAAATGACAGACGGCTCAAGCTCTTCGCGCGCCTGATTTACCTTGTTCGGAAATTCATGAAGAACACGCAGAAGATCTGTTTCAAATTCGCTTGTGATAACAAGGTTGTTTGTGTCAATCTTATGTTCTGCTTTATCTGTGATGCCTGCACAGCGGGCGTAGGTATACTGAACATAAGGACCTGTGTTGCCCTCGAAGTTGAGAACATCGTCCCAAATGAAGTTTACATCCTTGATCCTGTTGTTTGAAAGGTCATGGAAGATAACAGCGCCGACACCCACTGCCTTTGCGACTTCTTCTTTGTCCTCAAGGTCGGGATTCTTTTCGTTGATTATATCAATGGTCTTGGAGATAGCTTCATTGAAGATGTCTTCAAGAAGAACAACATTTCCTTCTCTTGTGGCGAGCTTTGCACCTGCGATGCTAACAGTTCCGAAAGGAACATGAACAAGCTTGTCCTCCCATTCATAGCCCATAAGGCCGATGACCTTGAAGAACTGTGCAAAGTGCAGGCTCTGACCTGCCGAGGTGACATAAATACACTTTTCGAAATCGTATGTATTCTTTCTGTAAATTGCCGCAGCAATGTCGCGGGTTGCGTAGATTGTCGAGCCGTCGGATTTGAGGATGAGGCAGGGATTCATGTTATAATCGTCAAGTCTTACGATGTGAGCTCCCTCGTCAAGGGTGAGAAGGTTCTTTTCGCGAAGCTTTGCAACAACTTCGTCAGTCTTGTCGAAGTAGAAGCTTTCGCCGAGCCACGACTCAAATTCCGAACCGATGAGAGCGTATGTTTTTTTGTATTCGGCAATACTCAGGTCGATGAACCATTTCCAAAGAGCGCAGTATTCCTCATCATGCTGTTCAAGCTTTGCAAAGGCTGCTCTGGCCTCATCTTCAAGCGCTTTGTCAAGCTCCGCTTCTTTGTGAAATTTGACATATATGTCTGTGAGAGCCTTGATTCCGCGGGCTTCGATGTCCTCCTTCGAACCCCACTTCTTGTAAGCTACTATGAGCTTTCCGAACTGTGTGCCCCAGTCACCCAGATGGTTTACACCGATGCAGTTGTAGCCGCTGAATCTGAAAAGATTCTTGATCGACTGACCGATGACGGTGGAGCGGAGATGGCCGATGTGGAAAGGCTTTGCTACATTGGGGGAGGAATAGTCGATGACTATATTTTTGCCTTCACCGAGCTTGTTTGAACCGTATTTGTCGGGATCATTTACAATATCCTTGAGTGTTTCGCAATAGGTTGATTCATCGATGAAAAAGTTGAGATATCCCGAAACGCTCTCAACGCTTTTGAAGATGTTTTTAACATCAGCGTTTGATTCTAGATCTGCTTTCAGACCGCTGGCGATCATGGGAGGAGCTTTTCTTAAAACTCTGCTGAGCTTGAAGCAGGGAAGAGCAAGGTCACCCATTTTTTTATCGGGAGGAAATTCGAGCATATCCGCAATCTGTTCGACCGAAAGCTCTTTGATGCTTGCGGAAAGAAATTCAGCGGCGGCTGTTTTGTAGTTGTACATTTATATATTCCTTTCGTTGATTATTCGATGTTGTAGTCGATTGTCGGAGAATGTGTGACCTGTGAAAGGCCGTTTGCGAGTCCGATATAGGATTTTCCCGGATTGAGAAGCAGGGGAGTTACACCGTCTGCTTCGTAAAGGGAGTAGGGAGATTGCCTGTCAGTCTTTTTCCAGACGATGCTTTTGAGCTTGCCGTTTGAAATATAGTATCCTTTTCCCTCGCCCTCAAAGGTCATGACAAGGTGATGATAGGTATCACCCGTGTCTTTGTAGGAAACACCGAGAATAATAAGGTTTTCAAAGCTTACTGCACTTTCTGTGTTGGCGTCGATATGAGCTGCACCATACTGTCCTTTTTTGTAGACCCCGGCTTCTTCGTCATATGCGAAGAACGAGCGGGAATAGCTTCCCGAAAAGGAAACGGTAACCGATTTTGCATCTTCTCCCTCAAAGGTGGTCTCTTTTTCGAGAAAGCACAAGGGATGAGAAAGACCATCTTTCAACTGAGTTCTGAAGCCCAGCTTTGAAATGGCGTCAGCAAGCTTTTCGCCGCTTGTCATGGATGCGTGCTCATAACCCATGTTGCGCACTCTGTCCTGATCTTTCCAATAAGCCACAGCTTCGGTATGAGAGCCGCGGACACCGTCAATGTTGTCGATATGTCTTTCGGCGATTGTAGAATAAGCATCCTCGCTTCCGCCGCAGTGGGCATATATGGCATCATGTGATTGTGCAATGTCGATATAATAATCGCGGGACGATCTGACAGAACCTGTCACGGGAAGATTTTCGTAATCCGAAAAAACGCACATGAGACGGGTGATGCCCCCCTCGACGATGCATTCATACATGATGTCGGCGTTTGAAATTCCGAGTTGAGGTATGGCTTGCTTGATGTTGTTTATCATCATCGCCACCGGGCGCTTATTCACAAAGCTTTCGTCACACGGAAGACCGGTGAGCGGATTTCTGAAAAGAACTACAGGCTCTTCTTCGGGCTCATCGTCAGCAGTTTTGTCATCAGCGCTTTCGCCGTCATCGGGGATTGCTGTTTTATCGGAATCGTCGGGAGGGGGAAGTTCGTCCTCGGTTCCTGCAATAACGCTGTCTGTATCTTCGGGCGCTTCGGCTTTCTCGGTGCAGCCCGAAAGAAGGATGCTTGCGTATAAAAGGGATGCTGCAAGCAGTGACGATATGATCTTGAATTTGTTTTTCATGATATCATCCTAATTTTAAGAAATTTTACAACAAATTATATTATAGCAAAAATATTTTCGTTTTTCAAGACAAATTGGCAAAAAGGTGGCATATTATTTGAAATCCAGGTGTTTTTTTGAAAAAACAAAGTCCGCAAAGAATGCGGACTCTGAATCTTGGTGTCTTGGTGTGGATTAACCTCCGCAAAGGCAGCAGAGAATAATTACAGCGATAAGGATAATGATCCAGATGTTGTCATCCGAAAAAGCGTTTCCGAAGCAGCTCATTGCCATCCTCCTCCCGATCGTGGGCTTCTGTTACATATTATGAGAAAGAGGTGCTTCGTGTTACAGAATTATTTTTCGAGGATGAGTTTCTTGATCGATTCCGCTTGCTTGATATCCGACTGCTCGGTGGCGTAAAGAGTCTTTTTGCACTTGCAGTCTTTGCAGGAGATGTGCACCTTGTCATAGTCTACGACAATGGCAAGATTCGGTTCGCCGCAATCGCATCTGATGCGGTTGGTGATGGCAAGCTCTTCGACTGCATACATTACTTCCTGCATGATATTTGCATCAAGGAAATTTTGGGAAGCTTCCTCGGATTTTTGTTCTTCAAAAAGCTCTTTCAGCTGCTTTGCGCTCATTCTGAGTGCTTCATCCACCTTCTCCTCGCTGCCTATGAAGCAGATATCGAGCCCCGAATAGGAGCATTGAAGAAGAAAAAGCTCTTTGTTGAAAAAGCTTGCCGAGGCAAGGGTGAAGGGATGAGGATGGGGACAGACAAGACAGGGAACCGAAAGACGGATTTTCCCGTCACCCGACAGAGAAAGAGACAGAGTGCTTTTTCCGCATATTTTGCATTTGATGTTATGATGTCCCGAGGACATTGAAAATATACTTATTCTGTCGGCAATGATCGCTCCGCATTCAGGACAGCGGGACGCGATGACTGATGTTTTGTCGGAAATGGTATGAAGATTTTCCATTGTAAAAAAGTCCTTTCAGTTCAGATAAACGCCGCTTTGACAGCGCTCATAATAAAAAAGATATTGCTGTGCAAGCCCTGCATATTTCCCGAAATATTCCTTTCCGGAAAAGTTCGGATAATATTTCGCAAGAATTTTTTTGACCCATACATCAATGGGGAAACAGTCATATTTGCGGAATGAGAACAGCAGAACGCATGATGCCACTTTGGGACCGACACCTTTTATGGTGCAGAGCTTTTTAAGAGCAGTATCGGTGTCGTCTTTTTCAAGCTCTAAAAGATCGATGTCACCGTCTACAACTTTCTTTGCCGCATCGATAATATATTTAGCACGAAAGCCTGTTTTCAGATCGAAGATTGCCTGTTCTCCCGCTTCGAGTATTTTTTCGGGCGTAGGAAAGGAGTAGAAGTTTTTGCCGCTATCGTCGGTGTATATGATATCTCCGTATTTTTCGCACAGAGATTCTATTATCTTCTTGATTCTCGGAATGTTGTTGTTCTGGGAAATAATGAAGGAACAAAGGGCTTCCCAGTGATCCTGGTGAAGGAGACGTATGCCTTTTGCGAAATTTGCCGCTTTGTTAAGCGTTTCGTCAAACGCGAAATCGTTGATGCACTGCGCATAGTCAAAATCAAAGTCGAAAAAATCATGCCAGACCGACGCAAAATCCTCTGCCGTGCAGTGATGGAGAGTTACCTTGTCGTTTCTTGACGATATTTCAATATATTTCCCATATGCTGCGCCGAAATATGTACCGTCGTCTTTTTTGTTGAACCTGAAGCATTGACCGCAGTCAAATATGTCGGCAAGTGCAAAATTTTTGACTCCCGACAGAATAACGCAATCGTTTGCCTCCGTGATCGAAAAATTATTGTTGTTCATATCTATCACTCTTGATTATTAATGAAATATTTGTTATAATTAAAGAAAAACATAAGGAACGGATGAAAATGGAAGAAAGAATATATACCATACCCGTCAACGAAGCCTTTGAAAGCGATGACGGTTGTCCCTTTTGCAGACTTTATAAAAAACTCGAAGATGACGAGCTTGACCTGATCCTCGGCGCTTCGATGATGGAGCCCGACATTCGCGTTCAAACCAACAAGCTTGGCTTTTGCGGAAAGCACAATAACCGTATGTTCAACATGAAAAACCGCCTCGGCATGGGCCTTATGCTTGAAAGCCATCTTGCTGAGATCAGAAAAAGCGTCGAAACAAAGCCGTCTATCTTCACAAAGGATGCAGGTGCCTCGACCGCAAAATCGCTTGACGAGCTTTCGGAAAGCTGTTATGTCTGCAAGATGGTCGAGGGGAAGATTTCCAAAATGATCGAGACTGCCGTGCTTCTCTGGGAGCGCGACCGTGATTTCAGAAAAAAGACCGAAAATCAGAAATACTTCTGTCTGCCTCATTATTCGCGCTTTTTGAAAACCGCGTCAAACAAGATGTCAAAAAAGCTTTATCCGGAGTTTCTGAAGGCTGTCAACGAGATCGAAATGGCATATTTTGATAAGCTTGCTGCTGACGTTTCGTGGTTTTGCAAGAAATTCGATTATCGTTATGACTCCGAACCCTGGGGCGATTCAAAGGATGCTGTCGAGCGCTCGATCGCTTTTCTCAACGGTTGCGAAGACTGAGCGTACAAAAATAACACACGGGAAACCTTTTGTAGGTTTCCCTTTGTTTTTATTTGTTTTCGTCGTCAAGCTTTGTCAGCTCATAACAAAGAGTCATAAGTGTGTCGCCGAGATGGATGTTTTCGATCCTGACATTGTACTTTTCCAGAGTGAGCTCCATGTTTGAAAAGTTCCAAAAGCCGCGAACGCCGCATTTTGCAAGTCTTTCGGCAACCTCTGCCGCCTGGTTCTTGGGAACTGTAAGCACAGCGATATCTGCCTTGTGCTCATTCATAAACTCCTCAATGGTATCAAGGTCAGAGACTTTGACCCCTGCGATTTCAGTACCGATAACTTCGGGGCTGATATCAAAAAGCCCTGTGATGGTAACACCGCGCTTTTCGAAAAGAGGATTGTTGGCAAGAGCTTTTCCGAGATTACCGATACCGATAATGACCGCTGTATAACTTCTGTCGGTGCCGAGAATGGTGGATATTTTGCTGTAAAGATTTGTTACATTATAGCCGTAT
>JAZSFD010000013.1:0-2652 GCA_045532035.1 Eubacteriales bacterium
CGCAGAGATCGGTGACATTGTCGTTGCTCTCGATCAAGGTGTCAACAACCTTAAAGTCCTCGGCTTTAATCATAACAAGGGAGCATACTTCCTTCGCTCTTGTAACGAGGACGAAGAACGCTACGGTGACATTTATCCCGAAGAGCTTCAGATCCAAGGAGTTGCCGTTTGCGTTGCCCATAGGCTGAAAAAGATGCTGTAACTTTACCTTTCACATAACAGCACTTGGCCACTGACAATTGAATATTGATTTTTTATCTATCGCGTAAAAAACACGATCCATCCTCCCGACCTCTTTCGGGAATCAAGGGTAGGCATCTGTTGCGTTAGAGTGTACATAGAAAGACCATAAGTTTTGACTTATGTTTTTTCGTTATGCTCTGCAACAGATGCCTACCCTTTTTGTGTTTGCAAAAATAAGGCAGAAGAAAAAGAGCCACATATCGAGAAACGAGGTGCGCAACTCATTTCTCAAACAAAATATTTTATGAAAGGAGGGATTACAAATACAAAGTAATCCTCACAAGCTCACCGTGATAGACGGTGAAACACTCATGGACAAAAGACTTCCGCCAACGAAGTTTTGCGTCGACACACTACTGCCCCAAGGGCTCTGCATCCTCGGTGGCTCACCCAAGGTAGGCAAATCGTGGCTGGTGCTTGACCTCTGCGTCCACGTCGCCCAAGGAACGCCCTTGTGGGGGCTTGACGTGGCGAGGGGAGAAGTGCTCTACCTCTGCCTTGAAGACAGCGAGAGGCGGATTCAGGAGCGCCTGAACACCATCACGGACAACGTTCCCGACGGAATGTATTTCGCTACCGGATGTACCTCAATCGAAAGCGGTGTCTGCGATTGGCTTCGAGATTTCAAGCGCCAGCACCCGGCAATCGCTCTGGTTGCCATTGATACCTTTCAGCTTATCCGTACGCCTACCCCCGACGTTTCCTACGGCGGTGACTATGCAGAGCTACGAGTCCTCAAAGAGTTGGCGGACGAGCTTGGAATCTGCCTTCTGCTCGTCCACCACCTGCGGAAGATGAATGATAAGGATCCCGTCAATAAGCTCTCGGGTAGTACAGGTATCTCGGGCGCGGCGGATGCCATTTTCGTTCTGGATAAGAACGAGAGAATGGAACGGCTTGCTACGCTCCACGTCTCCGGTCGTGACATCCGTGACCGAAAGATACAGCTGGAGCTTGACAAAGACACCTGCGTTTGGACTCTCATTGCCGACAGCCTGACCATGCCCGAAACCCTGCTTCCCGATGAAATGGCATATGTGTTTGGCTTCGTTTGGAGATCACAAAGCCATGAATTCGTCGGCACGAATACCGAACTGGCTCATCACGTTTCCGAAGCGTTAGAGAAAGAGGTAAACCCCAAGGGGCTCAAGCAGATGATGAACCGCTACCGTTATGAGCTTGAAGACCTCGGTGTTTTCTTCGAGAGCAAAAGGAGCAATGGACAAAAGTACGTTGTGGTCAAATACCGTCCTCCCTCTGACGGTGACTCAAGTGCCTCAAGTGACTCTGTTTCTTCTGCTCTCACAGATTCCGTCCCTTTCGTCCCTTGCGTTCCTGCGGAGGATTTGGGATGAAGACGCTTTATGACGAGTTTCGCCTTTGTGTTACGACCGCCCATTTGGGCGGCCGCAAAGGCGTCGGGCTAAGCCCATACCCCTATCATTTTTTTACAGAAAGGACTTTAGAATGAATAAACAAAACAAAGATTATTTCATTTCTTTTCGCGTGACTGCTGAAGAAAAGAAGTGGATCGAAGAACATTCCTACGGCAATTACCGCCTCATCAGCGACTTCGTTCGGGACTGTGTCTTCGAAAAAGACATCGTTATTATCAACGGTCTCGATGAATTCTCTGCACAGCTTCGTCGCATCGGCAACAATGTCAACCAGCTCACGAGAGCTGTCAATGCGGGATATGCAACCCAGATCAACCTAACAGAAACAAGAAAGGAGCTCGAAAAGATTTGGCAATCGTTAAATTCGTTACTTCAGGATGCCCGATGAATAATATTTTCCCCTACGTGATGAACCGAGAGAAGACCGATGAGAATCTGATTTCGGGCATCGGTTGCACTCCCGACACGGTGCTTCCCGAGTTCACTTTTGTCAAAAAGCAATTCAAAAAAGAGGACGGTAGGACTTACGTTCACATCATACAAGCCTTCAGTCCGGACGATGACATCACCCCCGAAACGGCTCACGAGATCGGTCTGCGCTTCGCAGAATACTTCGGTGGTTTCCAAGCGCTGGTTGCCACCCATAGAAACACCGACCACATCCACAACCACATCATTTTCAATTCGACATCACTGGACGGGACAAGGAAATTCCGAAACTTCTACCTTTCTTCCTTTGCTCTGCAACGCATTAGCGACCTGATTTGCGTGGAACGAGGACTCTCCGTCATCACCCCGAAGCCGTACCGGGAAAGACAGAAACACACGGATTATCCGAAAAAGGAAAGTATCCGGAATCTAATCTGCCGGGACACCGACAGGATTCTGCAAAGGCCGCCGGCGCCAAAGGACTTCGAGCAATTCCTGAAGAAACTGCAGGAAGCCGGTTATGAGATCAAGACTGGAAAGAACATTTCCATCTGCGGCAAAACCAGAAACGTTTTGTCAGGCT
>JAZSFD010000106.1:0-4531 GCA_045532035.1 Eubacteriales bacterium
CTTGGACAATTGTGTGATATAATTTTACTCATGAGATCTTGATCTCCTTTCTCGATTTTTCGGGAGGTATAGGTTTTAGGGGTAAAACCATTATACCACAAGGAGTTCAAGGTCTCAACTTTCATTTAAGTTAACAAAACCCAACACATTTTTCGGAGGAACAACATGAAAAAAAGCAATGCTTGGGGACTGCTTCCCATCGGCGTGTTTCTTGTCCTGTATCTGGGGCTTGGAATCACTTTTGAATACATACTGAAGATCGAGCAAGGTTTTTACAACATTCCCATAGTTGTGGCATTCATGGCAGCGCTTTTTGTTGCCTGTCTGCAGAACAGAAAGGTCAAATTTGACGACAAGCTTGAAATCATGGGAAGAGGCGTAGGTGACAAAAACATTGTCACCATGATACTCATCTTCCTGCTTGCGGGAATCTTTGTCGGCGTTGTGGGCAGAAGCTCTGCTGAAAGCGTGGCATATTTTATGCTGTCGGTCATTCCGCCGAAATTTGCCGTCTGTATGCTTTTCCTCATTTCCTGCTTTATTTCGACCGCCATGGGCACATCTGTCGGAACCATCACTCTCATCACTCCCATCGCCGCGGCGGTGTCGACAGCCTCCGGCTTTTCGCTCCCCCTTTGTATCGGAACGGTCATCGGCGGAGCTATGTTCGGTGACAATCTTTCGTTCATTTCGGACACCACCATCGCCGCCTGCAACGGTCAAGGCTGTGCCATGAAGGATAAATTCCGCACAAACTTCATAATCGTCCTTCCTGCCGCAATTCTTACTCTTATCATCATCCAGCTCTGCTCAAAAAGCCCTCTTCTTTCTGCCATAGAAATTCCTTCATATGATCTGATACAAACCATCCCATATCTTCTTGTGCTTCTGGGCGGAATCATTGGAATTAATGTTTTTGTTGTTCTCCTCATCGGAATTTTCTCCGGAAGTGTTATCATTCTCTCCACCGGAACCCTCGGA
This sequence comes from Eubacteriales bacterium, assembly GCA_045532035.1. Classification (GTDB taxonomy): domain Bacteria; phylum Bacillota; class Clostridia; order Oscillospirales; family CAG-382; genus UMGS1052. Next base: position 982 of record JAZSFD010000106.1, read on the forward strand.
TTTATGGATCTGCTCGGCAACATGGGCGATGGCGCATCGGGAATGTTTGAAACAATTATGGTGTCTGTCCTTGTGGCAGCAATATGCGCTCTGATCCGCGAAAACGGCGGCTTTGATGCATTGCTTTCGGGCATCCGCAAGGTCTTCCGCGGAAAGCGCGGCGGTCAGCTCGGTGTCGGACTTCTTGTGGGCGCAATGGATATCGCCACCGCCAACAACACCGTTGCCATCGTCGTTGCAAACCCCATCGCTTCGGAAATGGCAAAAATCTATGGTATCTCTCCTCGCAAAACCGCGTCGATCCTTGATACCTTCTCCAGTATTTTCCAGGGAGTTATTCCCTACGGTGCCCAGGTGCTCGTGGCTCTTGCAGCAGCCGGAAAAGCAGGTTTTTCACTTTCGGCATTCGATGTTATCCCTTATCTTTTCTATCCTTTTCTGCTTCTTTTAAGCTCTCTTGTTTTCATGTTCCTTGTGCCAGAGAAGAAAAACAAATAACAAACTCATACAAATAGTGGCAGGATCTTGCAAGATCCTGCTATTTTTATATTAACCATACAGTATTTGGGGTTACTATATAGATGAAAGCTTTCAAAAACAGATCACGAAAGGAGAATGCTTTATAAACAAGAACAAAGCAACAGAATTTGTCGAAGAAAACCTCAAAACAATCTTTGCTTATTCGTTGTCTCGGTTAAAAAACAAAAGCGACGCCGAAGATCTGACAAACGATATTGTGACAGCAATACTCACAAGTGCAGACAGAATAAAAAATGACAATGCTTTTTATGGATATGTCTGGAAGATCGCAGCAAACACCTACAAAAGCTTTCTGAAAAAAAGAAAAAAACAAAGTCTCGGCGAGTTTTGCGAATACATCAGTGACAACAAAGATTTTGCAGATGATATTATATCAAAACAAGATGCCTCCGTCCTACGTCGGGAAATCGCGCTTCTTTCAAAAGAGTACCGGGAGTGCACCGTGGCATACTATTTTGACAACCTGTCGTGTTCTCAAATATCAAAAAAATCCGGCATTTCCCTTGAAATGGTCAAATACTACCTTTTCAAAACAAGAAAAATACTCAAGGAGGGTATATGTATGGAAAGACAATTCGGAGAAAAAAGCTTTCGTCCCGCGCCCTTTGAATTCATCACAATCTTTTCGGGAACACATAACAAAGAATACCACAGTCTATTTTCAAGAAAACTGCCGGGGCAAATACTTTTGTCGGCTTATTACACTCCCATGAGCACAAGAGAGCTTTCGACAGAATTGGGAGTCGGAACCGTGTATCTTGAAGACGAGCTTGCACTTCTTCAAAAATACGGTCTTATCACAAAGCTTTCGAACGGGAAATATCTAACAGGGCTTGTTATTTTTACAGATGAATTTACTAACGAATTTTACAAAAAATGCGAAAAAACCACCTGCACCATACTTTTGGACATTTTTAAAAGCTTTAAAGCAAAGCTTGACAAAATACGAAAGCTTTGTCCAGCATCAAAAAAACTTTTGGACAATCGTATGCTCTGGGGACTTATTTTTCCTCTCATGCTCGAAGGACACCGAAGGTTTGAGAAAAAACACCCCAATGCCGACGGAAAAAGCAAGCTGTATGACGGTGCTTTCGGCATAAACTACGGTATCACCGAAAGTGAAACTGACAAGAGTTTTTCAAGCGGAGCCTTTGCGGGATATTCGCGCATTGATGAGAAATTTTATGCCACCGCCGCTGATTTCGGGATTTTGCCGGCTAAAAATCGATATTTTGAAGGATGCGACATGACTCTTTTCAAAGAAAAGCTCTACGCAGCCAAAGACAGCGGATCTTGTGAAATTCTCCTGCTCTATGAAAACGAAAGATCCCAAATTTTAGAGCTTTTGTCAGATGAGATTACACTTTTCGAAAAGCTTTATGACAGTTTTTTCGAGAAAGCTTGCGATATCATGTCAATGCACGCGCCAAGCCAAACAGACCACAGTCAAGAAAGCATCATTTTCGGCACCCTGTTCTTTCGTACGGTAGGCTTTATCGGAGGATGCGCCGTAAAATCCGGGGCTCTTCCCCTCCCCGATTTTTCAGGTCCCGCGGCAATATGCATTACGAAAAGCGATGAAAGCTCAAACAAATGCGTAAGCCAAAGCGTTCTTGTATAATCCACAAAACAAGCATTGCCATTGTATTTTTTATTGTTTTTTGGCAAAAAATAAACGCTGTCATAACATAACAGTATCAAAAACATTTTCACAGTCTGCGCCTTTGACGGCGCCGGGCGGAAAGGCAGAGTTTTGAACAGTAATGATGCGATTGCGGTATATCCGCGCTCTTACGACGAAGTTTTTGAAAACACGGGAGAAAAAGGTCTTCGATTTTTCGGCGCGGCAAACACAAAGCGAGGTTTTGTAAGCTTTTTTGACAGCATTTTTTCTCCCGACAACATTGATCTTCTTTATATCCTCGGCGGAGGTCCCGGCAGCGGAAAAAGCACCATGATGCGGCGCGTGGCGTCGATTGCTGAAAAAAACGGCTACACCGTCGAGCGCATACATTGCTCATCAAGTCCCACCTCTCTCGACGGAGTCATTATCGGCGAAAAAAGACTCGCTGTTATCGACGGCACTTCCCCTCACACATATTCTCCGAAGCTTCCGGGGGTTCGTGAGATAACCATCGATCCGGGTCTTGCGTGGGACACAAAAGCACTTTCTGAACGACGAGAAACGATCTCCTATCTCGGTGCTTCCAAGAGCAAGGCATACAAAAAGGCATATATCTATCTGCGTGCCGCAACGCTTCTTGCCGAAGACCAAGTTCATGCCGCCATGGGGCACACCCTTTTTGAAAAGCTCGACAAAAATATCTCCGGAATCATTTCAAAAGAGCTCGGAAAAGCTGACGGGCAGAAGGACTTTTGCCCTGAGATCAGGCTTCAGCGCGCCGTGAGCGGCAAGGGAAACATATATTTTGAAAGCTTTTCGGAGATGGCGGACAAAACCTATCTTGTCAGCGATTTCCGCGGGATTGCCGACATTTGGTTTGCAAAGCTTTTTGAGACGGCAAAGAAGAAGAACGCAAAGATCAAGGTCTCTTTTTCTCCAGAGGATCCCGATGTCATTGACGGCATATTTTTTGATGACTCAAAATGCGCCTTTACCCGTTATGCGTCGGCGTATGACAAAACCATAAACTGTGCGCGTTTTGCCGAAAAAGAGCATTTTTCCTCCTCCCGCCGTCATTCGTTCGTGGAAAAGAGCCGAATTGCGCTTCTCCGCGAGAGCTATGACGCCCTTGCACAGGCAGGAAAATATCACGATCTGATCGAGGCGGAATATTTCCCCTGCACAGATTTTTCGATCACCGAGGAAATTACCGAAAAGCTTTGTCGGGATATTTTCGGGCAATAAAAAATCAGTCCCATGAAAATGGGACTCAGACTACTGACAAACCCTATTTCAGAAGTGCCCATTGACATATTGCACAAAAAGCCTCCCTCGCAAGTGTGGTGGCAAAACCGCAGGTTTTGACGGAGAGAGACGGGAATATGC
>JAZSFD010000033.1:0-13187 GCA_045532035.1 Eubacteriales bacterium
CATGAATGGGCAGAAATTAAATATGGCGACAAAACAGGCTGGGTTGCGGCGGATTATCTTAATACGGAAATGCCGTATGATATGTATGTTCCCGGCAGAACAAATAATCCCGAAAGCGAAATGCCGCAGCAGGAAGAATCTAATGCTCAGAAAGGTGCCGGAACAAGGTATGTGGGCGAAAAAACCATCAATATGCGCGCCGTTCTGGGACTGAGAGGTCATACAAATACTTGTTTTGGCCGAATTTGGCTCTAAGCAATGTTGAATTTAATAGTAACATAATCAAATGAAATAACAGAGAGGACTTAATATGAAAATAGATATTCAAGACGGCAGAGACATAATTATATTAGTTGATGAGAACAAAAATATCGTAATTTTTCCGATAAGCGCACTCGGATATGAAGTCCCCGATCTTCAAGGGGAAATGTACGAACCGTATTGGGCGGCATATTTCCCTATAGAGGTGAAATACCCTTATACAGAAGACGAACTGGCAGAAAAAATAGAATATGCTTTTTTGCAATGGTGCAAACACCCATGTTATGACAGAATGGATGGAAAAAACACCTTTGAAGAAAAGTATTATGGTATTAAAGGTTTCAAAAATGCCATAAAGGGAAAAAGATATATACGTGCCGGTTGGAATAATATGGTGGGGATATATGTCACTCTCTATATGCCTATGAAAGGTTCATCATATCAATATTTTGGGTTAGATAAAACGAAATTTGATATAACCGCTGATGAGCACGATTTTGCAAAAGCTGTAATTCATTATGCGCATGTTGATTTGGACAACTATAGGTCTTTTAGAACTTACAAAACAAAGCTTATTCTTTGATTAGCTCTTACTGTGCTATAAGGAATTATGCCATAGTAGTTGTGGAACGATGCCATTGGGATGTTATCGGAAGTGAACCCAAATTAGAGTTATAGCGCCTTAAGCCTTACACACTCCGCAAAAAGCAAGAATATCTGATATTTTCAAAAAATAAATTGACAAAAGTCCGATTCAGCGGTAAAATATCAAGGTAAACTTAAACGGAGTAAAAAAATGGAACTTACAAAAGATAAAAGCTTTTTCAAAAATTTCTTTTCGCTGTATGTGATGATCGTCCTACAGAATGTCATCGTTCTCGGTGTCAATCTTGCCGACAACATCATGGTCGGCGCCTACAACGAGATCTCTCTTTCGGGAGTGTCTGCGGTAAATCAAGTGCAGTTTGTCTTTCAGCAGATAACCATGGGGTTATCTGACGCTCTAGTGGTCAACGCCAGCCAATACTGGGGACAAAAGCGCACCTCTCCAATCAAATCACTTGCTGTCGGAGCCCTTGTCATCGGAAGTGCTGTCGGAATTCTTCTTTTTCTTGCCGCAAGCTTTTTCCCAAGGCAGATGGTCGGTATTTTCACCCCTTCGAAAGCAATAATCGACGAAGGTGTAAAATATCTTTCGATCATCAAATATACATATCTCATCTTTGCCGTGACAAATCTTCTGCTTGCCCTATTAAGGGCGGTTGAAACAGTAAGGGTGTCCTTCTACATTTCCATTGTCACCTTTGTTGTGAATTGCTCAATAAACTATCTTCTCATCGGCGGAAATCTCGGAGCTCCCGAAATGGGTGTTTACGGTGCCGCCATCGGAACTCTTGTGGCGCGCATCATCGAGCTTTGCATCGTCATTTGCTATCTTGCCTTTGTCGACAAAAAGCTCAAGCTTCGCATTTCGGAGCTTCTGCATCCCGAAAAACCGTATTTTAACGATTATTTCAAGCGTTGCGGCTATTTTGTCATAGTCGCCGCCATGTTTGGCGTTTCAACGGCGCTGCAAACAGTCATTCTCGGTCATCTCAACGATGCGGCAATTGCCGCAAATTCCGTTGCCTCCACCCTCTTTCAGGTACTAAAAGTTGCCTCGGTGGGAGCTGCTTCTGCTACCGCTGTCATCATCGGAAAGACCATCGGAAAGGGCGAAATTCATAAGCTGAAAGGCTATGTCAACACGCTTCAGCTTATGTTTGTGGGCATCGGGCTTGTCACAAGCGCGCTTCTTTTCGTTCTGCGCTTTCCCATTCTTTCGCTGTATGATCTCGAGCCTGCCACAAAAGCCATGGCTGAGCAATTTATACTCGTTCTCTGTGTCACCTGCATCGGCACCTCTTATCAGATGCCTGTAAACATCGGAATCATCCGCGGCGGAGGCGATTCAAAATTCGTCTTCATAAACGACCTCATCAGCATCTGGGGCATTGTGTTGCCTGTTTCGTTCCTTGCGGCATTCGCATGGGGGCTTGAGCCTTATATCATCGTACTTTTGCTGAACGCCGATCAGATATTCAAATGCGCAGCGGCATTTATCAGATGCAACAGCTATAAATGGATAAAAAAGCTGACACGGTAACAAAAAATCCACCCCTTCGGGTGGATTTTTTTTGCTTAATAGTATCTGTTATAATAGCTTTTGCTGACTTTGACATTGTTAAGAATACAACCAAGTATCTTTGTGCCAACTGCTTCGATACTTCTTTTTGTCTCTCTTGCCTTTTTGAGACTTGTTTTTCCGCTTGATATTACCAAAGCAACTCCATCGCTATGAGCAATACATACCGCCGCATCCGAAACAACTCCGAGAGGAGGGGTGTCGATTATGATGAAATCAAAGTTTTCCTTAGCCTCTGTAATAAAATCGGAGAACACCTTGCCTGTCAGAAGCTCTGTCGGGTTGGGCGGGAAAACTCCCGAAAAAACAACATACAGATTCGCCACATCGGTGGAATGGAGTACCTCTCCGATTGGTGCCTGTCCCGAAAGAAAATGACTGAGACCCTTAAGATCCACCTCGGAGGTATGCTTCGAAATAAAATCCGACTGTCTCATGTCGGCATCGACAAAAAGCACTTTCTTATCAGCCTCAGCAAGACTACGCGCCAACTCAAAGGAAACTGTGCTTTTTCCGTCGTGGGGATCACAGCTGGTAACAGAAATCACCTTTTTATCAAAGCTTGAAAACAATATGTTTGTTCTCAAGGCTTTGTATGCTTCATCAACAGCGTATTCGCTCTGACGCATATTTTTCAATTCTATTTTTTTCATATAAAAAGTCCTTTCCCTTTCACAAATCTTTATTTATTTGCTTCCTTGCGCGGAACAAGATTTCTCTTGTTACTGAGCTTACGGGAATAAGGTACTTTGCCGATGACTTTAAGACCAAGACGCTTTTCCACATCCTCCGCGGTAACCAGCGCGTCGTTTACGATATGTATGATCGCAATAACACCGCAAGCAACCACAAATGCAAGAATCGCGGCGGTGACAGCGTTTCTTCCCACATTGGGAGACGACGGTTTTGTGGGCAAGGTTCCGGCATTCGTTATACGAATATTGTCAGCCTTGATAAGCTCTTCGGTGATATATTTCTGAGCCTCCACACAGAGCGAATTGCTGATCGTGTTCGCCACAATGGGATTTTCATCAGTAACATAAATCATAATGATCTGCGTTTCCGCAGGAGAGGAGACCGAGATCTTCGAGGACAGCTGCGGAACTGTCATTTCGAGGTTGTTCTTCTCAATTACATTGCCGAGTATTGTTCGGTTGTTCTTGATAAGATGGATATAATTCTTGGTGAAATTATCGTCCATCATGACACTCTGCGAAGAATAAGCGGCGTTGTTGCTTATTACAAGAAGCTCCGCCTGAGATGTATACATAGGTGTTATTCTGTTTGACGAATACCAAAAACCTATAAAATAGAATATAACCGCCGCAATAACGGGAATCCATACGCGTTTGAAAATCGCAAGACAAATCGCCTGAAGATTTATTTCTAAATCCTTCACATTTTCTTTTTCCATAATTTAACCATCCTGAGTTTATTATAGTTTTGTCTTATATATTTTATCACATATATGCCGTGTTGTCAATCAAAAACAGCATATTTACTTTCGGTCGTCCGGGAAAATAATTCCGTTTTCGCGTCTGATCTCATCCATGATCGCAAGAGTCCGGGCTGTACAGTTAAGATACTGCGTGTTGTCAGCTTTTCGGTTAACAAAATCGCAAAAAGCAGAAAGCTCATATACCATATTGTTCTCCACCGCGGAAAAGGCGACATTTTCTTCCCTTTTTCCACGCGGGAAGAAAGATATTTTGTCGATTTTTGACAATGCATTCCCAAAATGAACTTCACCGTCTTCGCCTCGGATAATGCTGGGAAGCACGGCGTGAGTGATTTTTGAATAAACAATCTCCGCTGTCATATCCCCATAGGAAAGTATGACATTTCCCTGCCCCTCAAAGCCGTTTTCAAGAATTACCGAACGGGAAATCACAGAATCGGGCTTTCCGAAAAGTGAAACGCAGACATTTATCGGATACACTCCGATATCCATAACGGCGGCATTGGAATACGACGGCTCAAAAGCGTTCAATATTTCTCCCTGCTTGAATCTGTCATATCGGGAAGAATACTGTGAATATTCAAAATGTGCATATCTCAGCTTGCCGCATTTTTTGATTTGTTCTCTGACCAACTCAAGCGCGGGGTCAAAAGCAGGCCGCATCGCCTCAAGAAGCACAAGTTGTTTTTCATCTGCAAGCCGGCGCATTTTTTCAAAATCTGCAAGGTTTGCCGCCGCAGGTTTTTCGCAAAGCACATGCTTTCCGTGCTCAAGAGCCGCAAGAGTTTGAGGACAATGGCAAAAATTCGGACTTGCCACATAAACCGCGTTTATGAGGTCGGAGGACAAAAACTCCTCAAAATTGCAAAAAACATTTGGTATACCATGTTTATTTGCAAAAACCTCCCCTGTTTCGCGCGCACGCGAATAGACTGCGGAAACGCAAAGACCTGTTTTTTTCGCGGCATCAACAAGGGTGTCGCTGATAAAATTTGTTCCGATGATGCCGAGCTTTATGCCCGAGGCACCAAGATCAATATGTTTTCCTGTCATTTTTTCTCCGTTTTTAATATGCATAGATGACCGTGTCGATCGCAAGACTGTTGAGATGCACCATTCTGTCAAGAGCGTATGCATCCACCTTTATCATCGCGTTATAGCTTGCCTGCCTCGACGGAAGCTTAAGACTTATTCCCGAGACGCTTTTTCCGGGACTTATAAGATTGGAGGAATAGATGTTTTCCTTTGTATCAAGCCTTGTTATACTGACCTTGAGATAGCAGGCGTTGGTAGACGGATTTTCAAAGTAAAAATCCGAAACCTTTGTCGACAGAGGGTAGTTTATTGCATCGCAATGAGGAATTCTTATATCGCCCACGGGAATATATTCCTTTTCAGCAGTCTGTTCGGGTTCCTCCGCTTCCTGCTCGTCCTGCGCAATCTGAGGCTCCTGCGGCACATCCTCGGCAATCTCAGGCTCAAACACCTCCTGAGCCTCTCCGGTGCTCATTTCATGCCTTGCAACCGCAAAGGAAAGGCTTGCCGCAGTCAAAGCCGCAAGAAAAAGAATGAACCCCGCATGGCACACAAAAGACTTTTTCTTTATTTCAGAAAGGACAGATGAAAGCTTGTCTTTCATTCGGCACCTCCGCAAAACAAATCGTTTTCTTAAAGCTCTCCCGCAAGAACTCTCGCCATTGTGTTTTCAAGCTCGCCCACATAAAGCTTGTACCAGGTGATAAATGTCATGATATTCCAAAGGGGCTTGTAGTTATCACGAACTCCGTTGCGGTGATCCTCAAGCATTTTCAAAACAACATTCTTATCGATAAATTCATCAGCGTAAGGCGATGTGATAATATCGCGCGCCCAGTCATAAAGCTCATTTTTAAGCCAGAGACGCACAGGGACGGGATAACCGAGCTTTGGACGCATAACAGTTTCATCATTAAGAAGATCGCGGAAAGCGTGACGGAGGATGTATTTTGTCGTACCGTGAGACAGCTTGTCATGGCTTGTGAGAATCTTTGCTGCCTCAAAGACCTCTTTGTCAAGGTAGGGCACGCGCACTTCAAGGGAATTACCCATAGAAAGGCGGTCACCCTTTACCAGAATGTCACTCTTCAGCCAGGTGTTCAGGTCGCAGTACTGCATTTTTGTCAGCACATCCATGTCCTGTACCCTATCATATATAGTCTTTGTGCGATCGGTAAAATGCACATTGGGATCAAATTTTTTGTAAAACGCTTTTTTCTGTTCCTCGGTGAAAACAAAAGCGTTGCCCACAAATCGGCTCTCAATGGGGGTTACATCGCGCATGAGAGTATTTTTGCCGGGAGTTCCCTTTGGCAAAAGCTTTCCGATGCCGCTTGCCGCAGATTTAAGGAATCCGGGAAGCGAGCACAGATAACTTGTGGGAACAGAGTCCTTGTACATCTTGTAGCCGCCAAACAGCTCGTCCGAGCCCTCTCCCGAAAGAACGACCTTGACGTAACGCGCCGCCTCCTTGCAAATAAGGTAGATGGCAACTGTCGATGGGTCTGCCATCGGCGAATCAAGATGATATATTACCTTTTCGTAGTTTTCAAGAAAATCTTCAAGTCCTGCCACAAGCTTGATATGCTCTATGTCAAGATGGCTGGAAATTCCCGAAGCATTTTCGATCTCGGAATATTCTTTGACCCCGAAAGCGACGGTGAAAGCCTTGATGCCGGGGCAAAGCTTTGCGGCAACAGCGGTAATAACCGCCGAATCGATACCGCTGGAAAGAAAGCTTCCCAAGGGCACATCGCTGAGCATATGGTATTCAACGCTTTTCATGACAGCGTCGCGCAGCTTCTTTTCTTTTTCGTCAAACTTTATGAATCTGTTTGGTGCAAAGCGCGCGTCATAGTATTCGACAGGCTTCATTTCAAGCTTTGCGTCAATAACTGCATAATGTCCTGCAGGAAGAATCTTGATGTCGGGAGAAACGGTATCCGGCTCTGTCACATACTGGAAGGTGAAAAAGCTCTGAAGTGCTTTTTCATCAATAGAATACTCCTCCATCTCGGGATCAAACATGAAAGCCTTAAATTCCGACGAAAAAGATATTCCATCTTTTCCTATGCGATAATAGAACGGCTTGATACCGAAAGGATCGCGGCCAAAGAACATACTGTTTTTCGCATTATCACAAATAACAATGGCAAACATTCCGCGAAGCTTCTTGATAAATCCGGGACCCTCGTCGTGATAGAGGGTAAGGATGGTCTCGATTTCCGAACGGGTGGAAAAGGTATAGCCCTTTTTCGACAGCTCTTCGCGCAATTCGAGATAGTTATATATCTCGCCGTTGAAGATGCCGATGTATTTACCGTCGAAAGCCGAAAAGGGCTGTGCTCCCGCCTCAAGGTCAATGATACTGAGACGGCGGAAAGCAAAGGCGTAATTCTTTTCAAAATGAGTCTTGCAGTCATCGGGCCCTCTGTGGCGGATAGACTGAGACATATTCATAACGGCGGTCTTGTCCGCCTCGGTGAGTTCAATTTTTTTATAAAGTCCTGCGAAACCACACATATTTTCTTATCTTCCTTTTCAGATACATATGACTTGTCAATAAATAACCAATATAATTTTATCACATATTTTACCAAAAGTCGCTGTATTTGAGTAAAATTAAAGAAATATTCATATTTTTCCTTTCTTCATATGCTATAATTATTATAAAGAAAAATATCTTTGATGTTTTTAACGGAATTTGCGTGTTATTTTCACTTTTTTCGTTGCGAACATAAAATAATATTAAATACAACGGAGGGAAACGAAACATGAAAAAGTTACTTGCCATTATCGGAGGAATCGCAGCAGTTGGTGCTATCGTCGCAGGAGTTCTCCTTGTTCTCAAGAAGATCCGCTTAAGCTTTACCATCGAAACAAACGACAATGATTTCGATTTTGAAGACGAAAATGACGATATTTTCGTTTCTATCGAAGATGAAGAAGTTCCCGCTGAAGATCTGACAGAAGATAGCGAAATCATCTGACTTTTTACCGATAAAGCTTGTCGTCCGCGTGTTCTTTTGCCGCGGGCGATTTTTTATGCAAAAAACGCCCACATTCAGATTTCCGACTGAATGTGGGCGTTTTGTTTTAAGCCTGACCGTTCTTTTCAAGCTTTGCCCTTGTTTTTGCGCGCTCGACATTGCTAAGTATCGATTTGCGCAGTCTCAGGGATTTGGGAGTGATCTCGATGAGTTCATCATCGTTGATATATTCTATTGCTTCTTCAAGGCTGAATATCTTGGGAGTGACAAGGCGCAAAGCTTCATCTGCTCCCGATGAGCGAATGGCTGTGAGATGCTTTTTCTTGCAGACATTTACAACGATGTCATCACTCTTGGGCGATTCGCCGACGATCATACCCTCATATACCTCGATTGCCGAAGGAATGAACATCTGACCTCTGTCCTGAGCGTTGAAAACACCGTAGGTAGTCGCTTTTCCCGTTTCGTATGCGATAAGCGAACCGGTGGTTCTCTTGGGTATCTCTCCCTTGTAGGGAACATATCCGTCGAAGATCGAATTGATAATACCCTCGCCGCGGGTATCTGTCAAAAATTCGTTTCTGTAACCAAAAAGACCTCTTGTCGGGATCTTGTAAATAAGCTTCATTCTGTCGCCGACAGGGATCATATCCACAAGCTCTCCCTTGCGCGAGCCGAGCTTTTCCATGACAGAGCCCATGTAATCCTGGGGGATCTCACAAGTGACCTCTTCGCTGGGCTCACAAAGGTTTCCTGACTCGTCTGTGCTGTAAATAACGCGGGGCGCGCTGACCTGCATTTCATAGCCTTCGCGGCGCATGGTCTCAATGAGGATGGAAAGGTGCATCTCTCCCCTGCCCGAAACCTTGAAGCTTTCAGCGGAATCGGTGTCGGCAACTCTAAGCGAAACATCTTTCAGAAGCTCGCGGTAAAGTCTTTCGCGGAGATGGCGGGAGGTGCAATATTTTCCCTCAGTTCCCGCAAAAGGAGAGGTGTTGACCGAGAAAGTCATTTCAAGAGTGGGCTCTGATATCTTAACAAACGGCAATGCTTCAACACAATCAGGACTACAGATTGTGTCACCGATGGTGATGTCCTCAATACCGGAGATACATACGATATCGCCGGCACTTACTTCATCGGCGGGAGTGCGCTTGAGGCCTTCAACCGTAAACAGATTTGCAATCTTTGCGCGGTAATCGTCATGAGCAGAAGCAAAATTTGTAACGACGGCATCCTGATTCTTCTTCACCGTTCCGCGTTCGATTCTGCCAAGGGCGATTCGTCCAACATAGTCATTATAGTCGATCGACGAAACAAGCATCTGAACAGGGCCGTCAGGTGTGATGTCAGGACCGTTCACATGGTTTACAATAGTCTCAAAGAGCACCTCAAGATCTGTCTCTGTTCCGTCGGGAGAAAGGGAGGCGGTGCCGTTTTTGCCTGAGCAGAAAACGATGGGGCTGTCAAGCTGATCGTCGGTAGCATTGAGCGCGATGAAAAGCTCGAGAACTTCATCAACAACTTCATTCACTCGGGCACCGGGACGGTCGATCTTGTTCACGACAACGACAACCTTGTGACCGAGCTCAAGGGCTTTCTGGAGCACAAAACGGGTCTGGGGCATTGTGCCCTCGAATGCATCAACGAGAAGCAAAACTCCGTCAACCATCTTAAGGACTCGCTCGACTTCTCCGCCGAAATCGGCGTGACCGGGAGTGTCCACAACATTGATCTTGATATTTTTATAGTAAAGCGAGGTGTTTTTTGCAAGAATTGTGATTCCTCTTTCGCGTTCAAGGTCGTTGTTGTCCATAACGCGGTCTTCAACCACCTGATTTTCACGGAAAGTGCCGCTTTGCTTGAGCATTTCATCCACAAGAGTGGTCTTGCCATGGTCAACGTGAGCAATTATTGCCACATTGCGCATATCTTCTCTTATCATTTCATTTCCCTCTTTTTCGGAATTCTATTTTTCACAAATATTTATTATACTACAATTATTTCCATCTTTCAATAGATGAATGTCTTTTTTACTTTTTGAATACAATTTGTTAATATTTGACAAAAATCGGCACGCATATTCAGAACAAATAACGAAAAAAATAATCTCATCAACAAAATTGCAGGAGAAAAAAGCTATGTCGAAAAAATATAAAAAGAAAAAAGACGATTTCGAGCCGCCCTATGACGGCTTTTTCACAAGCTCGATCGCCTCGGCAAATGACAGCACCGGCTATGCGGTGACAGTACCCGAGAACGAGGAGGAAGCGCGCGAGCTGTCACTGCTCGGCAAAAATCCCAACACCCAAAGCAGACGACATGGAAAAGACTGTTGATCTATAAAGCAAAAATCTGCCCGCGGTCGAATTTTTCATCTTCCGCGGGCAGATTTTTATTTGAATTGTTATGCTATCGGATATTTTTCGGGATCGACCGTGTTAAGAACATTTTCGAGGAGATACTGCTTTGTTTCGGCAGTTTCCTTCTCAGAAACATATGCAAGCTCAGCGATCTCAAAAACGCTGATCGCCTCAGAGCACTCGCCGTAAAGTGTGTTTCCGTCAGCGTCGGTCACATATGCTCTTGCAACATATTCGCGTTCATAATCGGGAACGCTTGTGATGCAGACTGTAAACGAAACTGTTGTCTCAGTAACCTCATAAAGCTTGACAGCCGGAACGATTCCGACATTTTCGTTCACCTTTGTCAAGCGTTCGTCGCCGAGAAGCACCTCGGGAATAAGAATGCTTCCAAAGCCCTCACCTGTCTGTGTATTGCTTTCGGGATGTGTGAGAGTTTCGTAATAGGTCTTATCCATTGAGAAAATAAAGCGAAGTCCCTGCTCTCCCTGCGTTCTGATCTGTGCGCCCTCAAAGGTGATGGGTGCAAGCTGTTCAAACACCGCCGAAACGGTAACATCACTTGCAGGCATCGTGAAGCTGTAAACACCGTCGGTCACCGTGATTTCAACATCACTTGTACCGTCATTGTAAGAAACTGTATCGATTTCATAATTTTCTGCAGGAGTAACCGTCAGAGTAACTGTTTCGCCCTCTTTCGCTTCAGAAACATCTGCTATGACCGTACCGTTTTCGATGGAATCATTGACGGTGACGGTGTAGATAACGGAAGTAATTTCAAAATCCAGCGTTTTTGTTCCGGTGTAATTACCAATACCTGTGATCGTCATAGTTGCCGTACCGGGTGTGGTATTGTTGGTATGTACAAGAGTATAGTCAGTATCCTTTACAAGTGTCATACCGTTATACTTGATAGTAACATCGGGTGTAGCATCCACCGGATAGCTTGCCGCCAAACCGGTATAGGTCAAATCTTCGATATCCTTGGCAACAATGCTAAACTTTTGACCACCTCTTCCCCCAAGAGAGAGATTGGTTTTAGCGGTAAAATAATCACTTTCCTCAACGTTGAACGTGACAGTATAGCTACCTACATTGATAGGGGGTGTCGCACTGCTATTGTATAAAACCTCAACGTCACCAATATAAGCATCTACAGTTGAGTTAGGAACAACGGTTGCAATCTTTGCTGTTCCGTCATATGTAAGGTTTGCAGGAGCAGTGTATGTAAAAAACGAGTAGTTAAGCTGATTGGATTTTGTTATCTCATACTCACAGGTTAAAGTTGTATTTTCTATGGTGAGACTTGCCACATAAACGTCAGGCTCAAAGGGGCGTACTTCTTCGCCTGTGGACTTCAGCGTGTAAACAACTTCGGGAATTTCGACATCTTCAATCGTTCCGGAAACTGTTACAGTTCTTTCCAGATTCCAAGCAAAATATTTAGTGCTGGGCGGGGTCATTACCACACTCTGATATGGATTGTGGCACGCGCCATCGGTATTCGCACAAGTTGCGTTGATGTATGTTCCTTCAGCTTCAAAACTCCAACTGTGAACATGAGGCACTATTGTGGATTTGAATGTTGCAGTAATAGTAACATCACCTTCAGGCATTGCAAATGTGCGGGTGTTTGCGTCGCCTGCAACAGTAATCTCATTGCCGTCTGCACCTGTGACAGCGAATGTGTCAAGTGCGTAGTTTTTATATGCCATAATATCAACGGTAACGGTATCGCCAACAGGTACAATGCTTTTATCCACCTTGACAGCACCGCCAACGGTGTGTGCTACATTGACAAAATAACCGTCGATTTTGGTAACATTGTGCACATCATTTT
The DNA here is from genome assembly GCA_045532035.1 of Eubacteriales bacterium. Classification (GTDB taxonomy): domain Bacteria; phylum Bacillota; class Clostridia; order Oscillospirales; family CAG-382; genus UMGS1052. The sequence continues at coordinate 12,134 of JAZSFD010000033.1, forward strand.
CCCAGTTTTTCTTCAAACCCATTGTAGTGCCTGAATAATCATTGGAAGTATAAATCACCATTGTATCCGGTGCTAATGAAAAGGTAGCATTCTCCAAACCGGGATTATAGGTAGTCGGCTCATTAATGCCGTGGTAGTAGACACCTGCAAGATTTGAGGCCTTGGAAAAAGCCTGGACACCAATTACAGTTACAGAAGCCGGCAATGAAATGTTTTTCAACATAGTACAGCCAGAAAACATTGAACCGCCGATTTTGTCTACGCTCTCACTCAATCTCACGTACTCTAAATTCCTACAATTTTGAAAAAGTGTTTGTCCAATTGAAGTTACGCTATCGGGGATTGAAATAGCCTTTAAACTGACACAATCAGAAAAAGCACCGGAACCTATCTTCGTTATCCCGCTATGAATGTTTACATAGTTCAAAGATTCACAATTAGAAAATGCTGACTCGCCAATTGTTGTAAGGCTTTGAGGCAATTCGATCGTTTCAATTCCGGTATAGCCTAACGCAAGCTGCTGAATCACTTCAAGATTTTCCGGCAATGTTACTTCCTTCAAATTGTATAAGCTTTTGAAAGAATGAGCAGGAAGGCTCTTCCAATTCTCACAATTAGCAAAAGAGATTCTTGTGATAACATCGGCATAGTTCTTCCACGGAGAAGCCGTAGTGGAGTCCCAATTTATAGATGTCATGGTATTGCCTTTACCGTCAATGACAAGCAATCCATTATCGTAAATAGTCCAAGCGGTTCTATTTCCCTGTCCCAAGGTGCCGCTTGCATAGACCTCCGTTGCTGCACTTGCCGTCAGCGTAAAACTCGGTATAAATGTCATCAGCATAGCAAGGGTTAAGAGCCACGCTGTTAATTTGCGAAATCGTTTCATAAAAAATTCCTCCATCATTTTTATAAATGTGCAATGTGAAATGTGCAATGTGAAATTATTTCTCATTTCCAATTTCTCATTTCTCATTTCTCATTTCTCATTTCTCATTCCTCATTTCCCATTTCTCATTTCTCATTTAATCCAGTCTTTTGACAAATTTACTGA
>JAZSFD010000150.1:0-3733 GCA_045532035.1 Eubacteriales bacterium
ACGGCTTCGCCGTGCCACCTTCCTCGGGGAGGGAGGCTATTAAAGGCTCCTCCTTTGGGGGAGCTGGCGAGCGGAGCGAGACTGAGGGAGTGGGTGGTTTTTAATAGATTCAAGCGGGAGCAGCAAGCCGCTCCCCTGCAAGAAATAAAAAATCTTTGCCATTGATCGGATTCCGCCACCTCATCCGAGTAAAGCTTTGCAAAACCCACCTACCCTCGAGGGGAAGGCGAGAGTGTGATCGGCTTTTTGCCTTATAAAATAAACCTCCCCTTATACAGGGGAGGCAAAGATCAAAGACCATGCTTTTTAAGATATTCATCCATTCTGTCATTGATTCCAAGGCGATCTTCAAAGCGGAAGCCCTCGGGAAGACCTGCAAGCTCAAGCCTTAAGCCTTCCTTCAGCGGCATGAAGTCTTCCTGCTTCATACCTGCCACATCACATATCTTTGAGTTGTCGATGACACGGTCAAAGAGGCGGTCGTATTCAAGCTGCCACCGAACATGGGGGTTTTCTGCACCGATCAGATCGCAATAGTCCTGCTTGTCAACCCAGACACATTCAACGCCTGTGAGTTCCTTGTAAATGTCCGCAATCTCGCCCCAGGTGTGGTTTTCGGCGGTGGCAAAGGTGAAGGTTTCCCCGTAGGCGCGCTCGTTGAAAAGAATACCCGTGAACATTTTTGCCACATCTCCCGCCCAGCTCATCGTGCCGCGAACATTGCGCGCCTGCTCGGGAAGCACAATCTTCTTGCCGTCAAGTGCGCGATTTACAACAACAGTTGCCTCATGGGTCACAAGCTGGAAGCGGCGCTTGGAATATGTAATGGCAGGACGGACGATCGACCAGTTTTTGTAGCCCGAATTGCGCAGGATGTCCTCTCCCACAGCCTTGTAGAGCGAATACTCTCTTTCCCACAAATCAAGATATTCTTTATTGGTGGCAACATCAAGAAGACGCGCACTTTCCTCGTTTATCGGGCAATCGCCTGCATAAATGCGGTAGGAGGAAAGATAAATGTAGTGGTCTGTCGAATCAAGAAAAAGCTGGTAACGCTACTTAAATTCCTCTCGGGATAAACAAGATAGTCAATAACTGCATCGTACTTTTCGGCAAGTACCTTTTTCAGCGTGTCGATATTTTTCATATCCGCCTTGAAGTATTTCGGATTGTCGCCGATCTGCTCCACATCCTCAAGCGACGGAACATGAACCTCATAACCAAGGATTACAAGCTCGGGAACCACATAAACGCCCATGGCGCCTGTGCCACCGATAACAAGAACTTTTTTCATGACTTTGTTCTCCTTTTTGTGAAAAAATTATTTGAATTCTTCCGAATGTTTTGCAAAAAAATCGTAATAAGTCCTGACATTTTCAAGCTCTGTCCAGCTCTTATCTCTCACCGGCACATCATCAAGATCATAAATTTTTGCGCCATGCATGGAAAGCAGAAAGGGCGAATGGGTGGAGATGATGAACTGACAGCCAAAAAAGCGCGCCGAATCGGACAAAAACTGTGCAAGCTTCATCTGCAAAGCGGGGGATAGGCTGTTTTCGGGCTCGTCAAGAAGATAGAGCGAATCATCCTTTATGTTGTGGACGAAATATGCAAAAGCGCTTTCACCGTTGGAAAGTCCGTTCGCCTCGCGCACAGCAAGACGCCGTGTCACATATTGAGATTTTGTGGTGGTCTTTGCCTCTCGTCGGCGGCGCAGCTCGTCATAATCATCAAGGCTTTTGAGTGTATACGGTTCCTCGCGGTCCTTTTCGTACTCCTTGAAAAGCTGATTGCGTCTGCGGTCAACATTTTCGTTCAAAGCTCGAATATCAAGGAGAAAATTGAAAACATCATCGCTTGCCACAAGCTTTTTTTCGATTGGCTCGTCTGTTTCGGACAACTCAAAGCCGCAAAGGGCAAGATAATCGTTGAAAAAGGGAGTGTTGTTGAAGGGAGAGGTGCGGAAGCATCCGAGCTTTGCGGAAATTATATTGAGAAGAGTTGATTTTCCCGAGCCGTTTCCACCGTAAAAAATCGTGATCGGTTCAAAAGTAAGCTTCGAAAGACCCTTTTGAGGGAAGAGCTTGAAGGGATAGACATTTGTTGGCGAATAGCATTGCATCTCAAGCTGATAAGGATAGCTGAGAATAAAGCCGTCCTCCTGCTTTTGGCTTGCTGTTCTGAACGATTCAAGATAGACCATGTTTCCCTCCGTTACAATACGATTATATCGGTTTTTTGCATCTTTCAAGGAATTATAATATCAAAAAGAGAACTATTCTATCGTCAGTGTTGCTCAAGAATGGTTTTGAGCGCTGTCATCAGTGAAGTGTACTTTTGCTCGTCATATTCTTCGTGCTTCTGGGGATTTCCTGCATCGTTAAGAATGGGGAGCAGTGATTGGAGCCCCACGGTAAAAAGCTGTGAGGCTATTTCTTCGATGCGGGTCACATTTTCTCTGAAAAAGGCGAGATTTTCCTCGTCAAGCCCTGCGACATATCCGCTTGCAACATTTGTAAACAACTCAATGTCGGACGCCGCATCCTCCTGCGAAAAATCGATAAAAGAAAAGGCGACTATCTGTATCCTCAGGGAGGAGCCCAAGATTCCCGAGCGATGATCGCGTATTCCGTCAAGCACCGAAATTATCGTTTCATGCAGCTGCTCGGTGCCGGGCTCTTCGGTATATACCACATCGGGCGGCGCGCAATCGCACTTGCCGCAATCGGTATTTTTCGAAGCACAGCCTGCAAGAAAAGAGGCGGAAAAAGTAAGCGCAAGAGCGCAGGAAATTGCGCGTAAAGAGAGTTTTTTCATAATATTCGTCCTTTCAGAATTGATTTCGGACTTGCCTTACACTCACTCGTCAAGCAGGATGATCTCGGAGTCGAAATATTTCTCCTGAAAATCCACAAGCTTTCGTATTTCATCCACCGAAAAAGAAATACCCTCGGGACAAACTACCCATTTATCCTCGACATCGTTTTTGCGCCTGATAACGGCGATAAGTCTTCCGACAAATTCTGTCACGGGAGCATCTACCCCGAGAATATAGGCATCCTGCTCCTCGCCGTCGCCTGCAACAACACCCTTTACATAGCCGTAATTTATGGGATAGACAAGGTTTGGATATTTGGGATGATGTGAGCCGCAAGGTCTGTCCACAATTATTCCGACGGTTTTTTGTTCCATTTGTTCCTCTTTTTGATTGTGATTATGTGTAAATTATATAGTATTTCAGCGGTGTTGTCAATCTCAAGCAGTAAATAAGGGGGCTGTCGTATTAACGGCAATTGGCATAATTTCTGCCGTTCTTATCAGACAGCTCCCCCCGAGGAGGAGCCTTTTTTAGCCTCCCTCCCTGAGGGAGGTGGCACGGCGTCAGCCGTGACGGAAGGAGTCAAAATTTAATCAACGGCAAAGCTTCAAACTCCCTCAGTCTCGCTGCGCTCGACAGCTCCCCCCGAGGAGGAGCCTTAATAAGCCTCCCTCGCAAGTGTGGTGGATTCGCCGCAGGCGAAGACGGAAGGAGTCAAAATTTAATCAACGGCAAAGCTTCAAGTCGGATCGTAGCCATGTCGTTCTGTGAGCCAAGGAGTTGCTGAGCATGGTTGTCTTCCTAAGCCCGCTTGGCCTCCGACTTAGGAGCCTTAATAAGCCTCCCTCGCAAGTGTGGTGGATTCGCCGCAGGCGAAGACGGAAGGAGTCAAAATTTAATCAACGGCAAAGCTTC
>JAZSFD010000014.1:0-6522 GCA_045532035.1 Eubacteriales bacterium
TGGACAATTGTGTGATATAATTTTACTCATGAGATCTTGATCTCCTTTCTCGATTTTTCGGGAGGTATAGGTTTTAGGGGTAAAACCATTATACCACAAGGAGTTCAAGGTCTCAACTTTCATTTAAGTTAACAAAACCAATTTCACATTAAGGAGATAAAATTATGATTATAACAAATATTGAGCATTTAAGAGATCCCTTTGTTCTTGTCACAGATGATGCATATTATGTATATGGAACAGGTGTTGACGCTGATTGGGATAATACAACATGGGTATGTTATAAGAACACATCAAATTCTCTTGATGGCGAGTGGATTGAAACAGAGAAACTTGTTTATGTCCGTCCTGAAAATGCCGAAAAAAACTCTGGTCGCCCGAGGTTCACAAATATAACGTCTACTATTATATGTTCGCCACATATTTTTCTTCTGCAACGCAACACAGAGGATGCTCTATACTGAAATCAGCGTCTCCCGAAGGGCCGTTCGTCGAAATTACAAACGGCCACGTTACACCCAAAGATCAGGATTCTATCGACGGAACGTTATATGTTGACAAATCCGGTCAGCCGTGGATGATCTATGTGCATGAATGGACTTCGACAGACGATGGTATAGGCAGAATGTCAGCAGCAAAACTTTCGGACGATTTTACACATTTTGTTTCTGAGCCCATAGAGCTTTTCAGAGCAGATTCTCCTTCGTGGTCCGATGACCGTGTGACCGACGGTTGTTTTATGTATACAACAAGTAATAATGATATTTTAATGTTATGGTCGAATTTTTCAGACAGTGGCTATTGCGTCGGAATTGCACGCAGCGAGAACGGCAAAGTTGATGGAAGATGGCTTCAAGATGACAAACTTTTGTTTTCAAAAGAATTTACAGGCGATTATGATGGCGGACATGGTATGATCTTTAAGGGCAGAAACGGGTCGTATGTATCTATCTGTGCATTCATCTAACAAAGCTACAGCAAATTTTGGCGAAAGGACAATTTTTGTGCCGATTCGCGAGGAAAACGGCGCTTTGTTTTGTGATTGATGACGTGATGCTGAGATTGAAAAGCGGGTGCAGATTGTTTTAGATTGCAGAGATGCCGCTAAGAACGCGAGGCGCGCAAGGAAAAGCGGCAGATTGCAGGGCTTGAAGGTCTCGGCGATAAAAATGCCATCAAGGAACACCGGCAGACCCTTTCGGCAATCCGCAAAAAACACGCAAAAATCGCCGAATCCATAGGTTCACGCGTTGACGAGGACAGAATGCGGATTTATAAGGGCGGAAAATCTTCTGTTTCTTCAACAAAGGGGTTGAAAAACGGTGGTGATGGTGGTATAATAAATTCAGGTGCTGTTAGTGGTGCGCGTAATCCAAATAGCAAAAAAGCACAAGAACACGCAGAAAGATACTATAATTCTGTGCGAGCAATGAAAAATGACATTTCAAGCATTGCAAAAGCGACAGAGTTTTCGGAAGAACAGATTCAAAAGGTTAAAAAATACATTTTTTTGGATAAACATGATTTGGGAGGAGAAACACCGGAACATTTCAATCCCGACTATATGATGGCTGAAAGTTGGCAACGATTGATTGACGGAAAGCCCGAAAAACACGATGTAGTTTTGATTAAACATGAACTTATGGAGCAAGAGCTTATTTCGCGAGGTCTTTCACAGACTGAAGCTCATATCATAACTTCAAAAAAATATAATTATGCAAAGGAGGCAACTGAGTTTTATGATAAAATTAAAAAATATAGTGATTGAAAACAGTATCGCCAAATGCGATATATTTCCTGAAGATAGTGTTGAAAACGGTTATATAGAAATGAGTTTTGTTGAAGGTTTTACCTCAGTTGTGCTTCCAAAGGGATATGAATGGTGTATGTCTCACATCGACCATGCAAAAAGATACTTGACAAACTTATATAAAAAAGGCGTAGATTTTCAAAGCGAGAAAATAATTATGTGGTATTGATGAGTAATAATGACTGATAACTTCAAATTCATCTACAAATAAGATATTGTAAAATAACCCCCTATTGACAAACCCCGCAAAACATGGTAAAATAAAGAAAAACAGCTAAAGGGGTGTGAGGGTACGCGAAAAATACGGTGCGCAGAATGCGGAAACATTCTCGCTTTTGAAAACGAACCTTTTGTCGGTATGGGAGAAATCACAATCCGATGCCATTACCGCAAGCCCGACGGCACACGGTGCAAAAGAATCAACACCATAAAATCAGATAACACCAATAATCGAACTAATCGATAACGAGTGTCGAAAACAGATACAATTCTGTCTTCGGCTTTTTTATTATAAAACCAATGTGGACTTGTATTTAGTCTGCATTGGTTTTTGTTTATATTTTTACTATTTCAAATTTTGCATCGTTGTTTTCGATAGTGATAACACCGTAAGTGTTTCCACTTACAGTTGGTGCACCGATTGTTCCGGGATTGAAAAGATATACCGAACCGCGTTTTTTGATTACTGCGGTGTGGGTGTGTCCGAATAAGGCAATATCACACTTTTCTGAAGCAGCTTTTTGAGCCAGTATGTCGTAAGTTTGTTTTACACTGTATTTGTGGCCGTGACAAATAAAAAAGTGTTTACCGTACAGTTCGATCACCTTTTCTTCAGCGTACTCATGCTTTGCATAATAGCTGTCGCAGTTGCCGATAACGGTAATTAATGGAGTTATTTCTATGATCGGTTCAATATATCTTGTATCGGTACAATGATCTCCGAGATGAATGACATGATCATAATTACCTTTTTCTCTTGTCAGAACATCGTTCATCAAAAGAGTATTGCCATGAGAATCGGAAAAAACAAATATTTTCAATATGGCACCTTCTTTCTGAAATTTTTTGTAGTCTGTTGCATATATTGAAGTATAAGGTTTTTATTGCATGAGGTTGATAAAATGATGAACAGTGAAGATATTAAAAAAATCTTGCAGTTATCCGACGAGGAGCTTAACGATAAAATATCCGCAGTGATGAGGGCAACCGGGAAAGAAATGACGGGTGGAATACCAAAGGAAAGCCTTGAAAAGATCAAGAGCACAGTATCAAAAATGTCAGAAAAAGATATTAACAGTATTCTTTCCAATGTGCCTGTCGAAAAGCTTGCAGAGATTCGCAATATAGTCAAAAACGATACTTGATTCGGAGGCGACGCATATGGACGATCAGATAAATGAAAAAATTAAAAGTATTCTTTCTGACCCGGACAGCCTAAAAAGCATTTTGTCTATTGCATCCGCTCTTGGAGCAGGTAACAAGGTGAGCGATGCCAAAGAACCTGCCGTTGGATCTGATGAGCATATCGAATCAAACGAGGAGAATGGTCGTCAAAAAGCGGAAAATGTCTTGTCAGCTCTTACATCCGCTCAGACCCAAGGACTTCCTGCTATACCTGCTTTGGGTACAAAAACGCAATATGCAGACAACAGAGTCAATCTTTTGCTTTCTATAAAGCCGTTTTTGAGCGAAAGAAAACGCCAGAGGGTTGACAGTCTTGTTAAAGCATTGGGCGCTGCTAAAATCATCAGCTCTTACAAGGAGCTTGATATTTTATCTAAATTTTTATAATTCCGGAGAGGAAAAATATGTATTCAAGAAGCTTCAGACCTGCACAAAAACGCACAGAGGGGGATATTCCGATTCAGTATTTTGGAGACAGTTTTTCTCCGGATGCGTTCAAGAGCAAGCAGAATTCATCACAGCTCAAAGAAGAACACGCCAAAGACGACACCGCACAAGAAATGATCGAGCAAAATCCTGGCGATAAAACGATCGCGCCGACAAAGGCGGCGCGAAAATATGATATCGAGGATATGGTGCTTGTGGGTCTTTTGTTATTATTCGCAACAGATATAAAAGACAAGGATGATATTATTATCCCTGTCATTCTGGCTGCCATACTATTGTTTTAGTCTATCAGCCGTTTTCAAGCTCGTATAGAGTGAGCGTGTTTAAGGCATAGATCAGCGACCCGTTTTCATAGCACTCAGCTTTGATAACGATACCAAAATCGAGACTGATATAATAGCGCTGTTCTTGGGTATAGCTGTCTTTATCGGATGTAAATTCGGCATAAAGCAGTTTGCCGTATTCGCTGTCGTGCAGGGTGTATTTGAAATTTTCTCCGTCATTGCTGATAAATGCAGAAATGTCAGGCACCCCTGCTTCGATAAAAGCGTTTGTGCTTTCGGAATTGAACTCGGATATAGAGGTTTGGGAATTGTTATAGGTTTGCACAGTAACGATCGCGTTTTCCTCAATTATGGTTTTTTCGAGATTGCCGCTAGTATCTCCCGAGTAGTTTTCTATCATGTAGTTGCCGTTATTGTATCTCATAATGCCGCTTGTTGTTCGTTCTTTTGCAGAAGAAACAATGGTGCTGTTATAGTACCAATAGTAAACTCTTGGTGTGTCGAGAGCACGAAGCAGTTCTTTTACATTTTCGTGAGAAATATTTGGGTACACATGATTGTCTTCGGGATTCTCCCGATTGAGACTTGAATATATTTTGTCGTTGTTTCCCGGAAGCTGTATCTTATCGGCAAGATCGGAAATATTATCTTTTTCTTCGTTTTCAAAGGTTATCCCACTGAAAATGACACTTGTTACTATTATTGCAAGAAGGACAATTGCGCCAAGTATATAGAAGAAGAGCTGATGTCTTTTTTTCATGGCTTCTCCTCCTTTTTGTATTAGTTTTCGTCGTCGGTATTATTCAGAAGCAGGGATTCGGCAACATCAGAACGAGTGCTTGTGGCAGCTTCGTCGGTTCCTTTTGTTTTTTCAGGGACAAGATGTGCAAGCCCAAGGCCAGTTTCCTGTCTTGTGGTATCGCTTTTGGTTATAAAACGCCAGTTGATAAAAAGTATGGCAACGGCACAAACAATAACAACGATGCCGCCGATGGGTCTGTTTATTGCCCACAGGACAGAGGCGATGCCGAAGATAGTGCTGATGGCATAAAGAATGGTTACGGATTGACGCTGATTGAAGCCCATATCGATGAGCTTGTGGTGAATGTGTCCACGATCCGCGGAGAATGGGCTTTTTCCCTGAAGTATTCTGCGGATAAAAGCAAAGGCGGTGTCACACAGGGGCACAGCAAACGCTATGAACGGTACCCAAAAGGCTATAATGGCGTCTGTTTTGAAAACGCCGATAACCGATATTGTGGAAAGGGTGAAACCGAGGAACATTGAACCCGTGTCGCCCATGAATATCTTTGCGGGATTGAAATTGTAGGGGAGAAAACCGAGACAGGAACCTGCAAGTATTGCTGTCAGCAGAATGGCGATCGCGGGAACATCAGGCATGAAGAAAGAAGAAACCAAAATAGACAGAGCTGAAATTGTTGATACTCCGCATGAAAGACCATCGAGGCCGTCTATAAGATTTATTGCATTTGTAACTGCAACTATCCAAAGAATAGTTAAAGGAATGTTTACAAAATTATAAAGGGGAATACCAAAGAACGATTGATCCGGGATGATGTCCTTCAACCAATGACTTCCCACCTGATCTATTGTAATGCCGGAAAATGCCACGATTGCTGCTGCTGCAATTTGCAAAAACAACTTCAAAAAAGGATTGAGATTAAAGCGATCATCGAGGATTCCGGTGATAACAATAACGGTGGCGCCGCCGAGCATACCGAAGATTACCCGATAGTTTTCGTGCAAATCGCAGAAAGCAAGTACGGTTACAACGAAGGCTGTGAAAATAGCGACTCCGCCAAGCAGGGGCATTGTTACCCTGTGCATACGTCTTGCATCCTTCGGAATGTCCACAGCTCCGATTTTGAAAGCGATGACGCGAGCAATAGGGGTCATTGTGAAAGCTATGCAAGCAGAACAGATCAGCGCGATCAGCACATAGAGTATTTGCAGAGGAAAAACGTAATTATTCAATTTTAGTTACCTCGCATTTCTTTCACTGGGGTTTTGCATAAAAACCAACTTTTCGATATACTTTCGAAAGAGTTTTTCTTGCAAGATATGCCGCACGATCTGCGCCTTCCTTCATTATGCCTTCAAGATATGCTTTGTCTGCCGAAAGTCTTGCAAATTCATCACGGACAGGCTGAAGCTTGTCCGCGCAAGTCTCACCGACCGCGAGCTTGAAATCGCCATAGCCTTTGCCTTCAAATTCTTTTTCGATTTCTTCATAAGACTTGCCTGTGAAGGCTGAATAGATGTTCATGAGGTTGCAGATGCCGTCTTTGCCTTCTTCGAATTTGACCTCAGAGCCCGAATCTGTGACGGCTCGCTTTACTTTTTTTATGGTTTCATCACGCGATTCTATGATCTGAATATACGAATTGGGGTTTGGATCGGATTTGCTCATTTTCTTGGTTGGGTCTGTGAGGGATGTTATTTTCATTCCTGTTCTCGAAATATAAGGCTCGGGAATGACAAAGGTGTCTCCGTAAACTCCGTTGAATCTTTCGGCGATGTCGCGGGCAATCTCAATGTGCTGCTTCTGATCAATAC
>JAZSFD010000142.1:0-2771 GCA_045532035.1 Eubacteriales bacterium
TGGACAATTGTGTGATATAATTTTACTCATGAGATCTTGATCTCCTTTCTCGATTTTTCGGGAGGTATAGGTTTTAGGGGTAAAACCATTATACCACAAGGAGTTCAAGGTCTCAACTTTCATTTAAGTTAACAAAACCAAAATAAATGTCGGGAGAAAACAAAATGTAACTCACAAAAATTGCAAAAATTTCAGAAGGCCAGGACGGCGCAATATACGGCGGATACCTTTTCCGCTTTGACACTGTCGGAAACTGCCATGTTTATGAAACAAAAAGTCTTTTTGAGGCACAGGGTGAGCAAGTGGAGCCCATAAGCGCTTTTGCTCTTGACAAGGTTGATATCCTCATGCCCCACAGCAACGCAGTCACCTTTGGTAAAGAATTTTTCGAAAATGACGACGAGTTCCCTCTGCTGTATACCAACATTTACAACAGCTATGCCGGCGCGCAGGATAAAATGAAGGGCGTATGCGCAGTATACCGTCTGACACGCAAGGGCTGCGATTTTGACACAAAGCTTGTACAGATAATCGAGATAGGCTTTGTGGAGGACACCTCTCTCTGGGCATCGGTTGACGGCGATGTGCGCCCTTACGGAAATTTTACGGTTGATGTTGATGCCGGTATCTATTACGGCTTCACCATGCGCGACGGCGAGAGAAAGACGCGTTATTTTTCCTTTGATCTTCCGAAATTGTCTGACGGAAGCTTTGATGAAAAATTCGGCGCAAACCGCGTTGTGCTACAAAAGGACGATATAAAGGAATTTTTTGACTGCGATTATCACAGATTTATCCAGGGAGCAATCTGCCACGGCGGAAAAATCTATTCTGTCGAGGGCTTCACCAATGATCCCACGAATGTTCCTGCCATGAGAATTATTGATCCTGTGGCGAAAAAGCAGGAAAGAATCGTTTTGTTCCCCGAACTTGGAACGACAGCAGAGCCCGAATTTGTCGATTTCTGGCAGGGCAATTGCTGTTACGGTGACGGTTTTGGCAACCTTTATATCCTCAGTCTTGAATAAGGAGAAAGAAAATGCTTGACCGTTTCACATTCCCCTTACCTGTTACCGACGGCAACCGCAGAATGATTGCCGAGGTCGAGGAGAGCGCAAAAAAGCTTTTTGACAAGGAGATAGTTTCTTTGCCCTATACGGCATACAGACTTTTTTCGACTACAGGTTCGCGCGTTGAGTATGAAGAATATCACATGGAGCACCGCAAGATGCTGTGTGCTTTCTGCGCCATGACTCTTCTTGACAGGGGAGAAGAATGGCTTGACAAGCTGTGTGATGTTATCTGGGCGATTTGCGATGAATACACATGGGCGTTGCCTGCACATCTTGTACGCTGCAAGAATCCCGGGAATATTGTTACCTGCATAGATCTTTTTGCCTCTGAAACGGCCTTTGCTCTTGCGGAGATATATCATATTCTCGGCGACAAGCTTCCCGCGCAGGTGAAAGACCGCATCGAATTTGAGCTTGACAGAAGAATTATCAGACCATATATCGAAAAGAAACCGCGCTGGGGTAAAAACAACTGGTCGGGTGTTTGTGCGTCGGGAGTGGGGGCAACCTTCATCTATCTCGGTCTTGACGAACAATTTTCTATGGTAAAAGAACAGCTTCTTCTGAACCTTGACGATTTTCTTGAAAGCTTTCCCGATGACGGATGTTGCCTTGAGGGCAGTCTTTACTGGTTCTACGGTTTTTCACATTTCTGCTATATTGCCGAGCTGCTTTTTGAGTATACAAAAGGGAAGATCGATTATTTTGCCGATGAAAAAGTGAAAAGGATTGCTTTCTTTTGCAACAATATGTATCTTGAAGATAATTTCTGCATTCCTTTTTCGGATTCGCCCCATACATATAGCTACAACCCTGGGATTCTCCATCTTCTTGCGGAGAAATATGATGGGATACGCATTCCGCCCATCGAATATGCCGAAAAGTTTGAAAATTCCGCCCGTTACCGCTTCGCAACCTTTTTACGCAATCTTTATTTGAGCAAAGAGCTTCCCAAAAAGGAAGCTGCCTTGCGGGGAGTAACCTTTTACCCCGATTCAGCGTGGTATATCAACCGCAACAATTCTTATATTTTCGCCGCCAAGGCAGGACACAATGACGAGCCCCACAATCATAATGATGTCGGAAGCTTTCTTGTTTTTGATAAGGGAAGATATATTCTCGACGATGTGGGCTGGGCAAAATACGACAGCAAGTATTTTGACGTCAATGCGCGTTACAGCGGCACAAGCTGCACCACATCCTTGGGACACAGCGTTCCTGTTATTGATGGATGTGCGCAGAAATTCGGGAAGGATTTTCGCGGCGAAGTGATTTGCGCCGACGAAAAAGCTTTTGGTATTGAATATTCGAAAGCCTATGGGCTTGAGAGCTTGTCGAGGCTTGAAAGAAGCTTTTCTCTTGAGGAAAAACGCCTTGTCATAACCGAAAAAGCCGAAGGAAGCTTTGAAAATATGGTCTGCCGCTTCACCACAAGAGTTAAACCTGTTGTTTGTGAGGATGCCGTGAAGATCGACGAATATGTTCTTCGTTGCTCGGAAAAGGCAGACATCAGACTTTCGCATTTCGATTTTGCGCCGCGTTTTGCCGGCTTTGGCCTTGAAAAGTCGGGGGATATGCGGGCGTATATAATCGATTTTGATCTGCTCGGCAAAAAGAAAGCACAGTTTGCGATTGAAAAGACTATATAGCAAAAAAAGAGGCAATGATTGCCTGAGCTTGCTGACAAAGTGTATTACA
>JAZSFD010000049.1:0-8129 GCA_045532035.1 Eubacteriales bacterium
CAGGATTTAAGAATCTCTCTCCGTAGGGGACGATGTGGGCATCGTCCCCTACAATTATTGCAAACGCACATCTGATTAGACTTCTGTTTTGCCGATATCAGAAACCTTGTTTTGGATCAGCCGCCCTTTCAGGCAATGGAGATATTATGACACTCCCTGTTTGTGCATATTGCTAACAGCAATTGTTGTAATACACTTTGTCAGCAAGCTCGCTGCAGCGAAAGCTGCAGTCTTTTTTTGTACGCAAAAACAAAATTAAGCATAAAACACTCCGAAGAAGCGTGCGTTCTTCGGAGTTTTCTTGTTATACGATCTGGAAAATATAGAACTTCAGATAATCGGTCTCGGGCACATTCCAAAGAATAGGATGGTCGGGAGCCTGCTGACGCGCTTCGATCTGCTTAAGTGATACTCCGGCATCCCGCGCGGCGCTTTTCAGCATTTTTACAAAAAGCTCGTCCTTCATAAAGTGTGAGCAGGAGCAGGTGGCAAAATAACCTCCGCGGGGCAAAAGCTTCAGTGCGCGGTAGTTTATCTCTTTGTAGCCTCGTTCGGCATTTCCGACAGTCTTCCTGCTTTTTGTAAAAGCGGGAGGGTCGAGAATAATGAAATCATAGTAGTTGTTCTTTTCTTTTTCAAGGCGGGGGAGAAGGTCGAAAACATCGTCTGTTACAAAGTCCATCCTGTCTGAAAGCTTGTTCCTTTCTGCGTTGGCCCTTGCACAATCTATTGCCGTGGCAGAAATATCAACAGCAGTGACATGCTCTGCACCGCCGAAAGCTGCATTCAACGCGAAAGAGCCTGTGTGGGTGAAGCAGTCAAGCACTTTTTTTCCTTTTGCAAGGCGTGCTATTTCTTTGCGGTTGTATTTCTGATCGAGGAAAAATCCTGTTTTTTGTCCGTTTTCAAAGTCTACCTTGTAATATACGCCGTTTTCGCATATTTCGGTGGAGGTATCATCGATGTGATGGATTTTTTCATACCAGCCCTTGTACTGCGAAAGACCCTCAAGCTCTCTTATGGCAACATCGTTTCTTTCATAAATGCCGTCGATGCTGATGCTGCTTTCTTTGAGAACATCGTAGATGATGCCGTATATCATATCTTTTATTTTGTCGATTCCAAATGACAAGACCTGAGTCACGATCACATTCGAAAACTTGTCAACGGTAAGACCCGGCAGACCGTCAGCCTCACCGAAGATCAGACGGCAACAGGAAAAATCGTCGCCCATAACCGTTTTTCTGTATTCTATTGCGTATCTTATCCTGCGTTCAAAAAAGCTCTTTTCAAACCTTTCGTTTGCATTGTCTGACAGTATTCTGACTCTGATTTTGCTGTGTATACTGTAAAATCCGGTTCCGAGATATGAGCCTTTGGAAGAAAAAACATCCACAAGACTTCCGTTTTCAATGTTGTCGGTAGCATTTGTGATCTCCTCGGCATAGACCCAGGGATGTCCGTTTTTGACTGAAAATTCTGCTTTTTTTGTAACTGTAACAAAGGGAAATTGTCTTTGAGTCTTCATGATATCGTCCTTTATGAGTAATGTGAATTTCTGAACATTTTTGGTGTTGTGTTCTTGTATTTTTTGAATGTTTTGATAAAATAGCTCAGATCGTTGAAGCCGCACGAAAAAGCAATGTCTGTGATGCCCATGTCTGTTGAGATAAGTGATTTTGAGGCTTTTTCTATGCGGTATGCGTTAAGGTATTCAAAGGCTGTCATGCCTGTCATAGCCTTGAATATGACACAGAAATATTTGGGTGAAACATCAACGGCTTTTGACAGCTCCTCAAGACTTATCTGCGATTTATAGTTATCACGCATATATTCTATTGCGCGTTTCAGCTTTATCAGATTTTTGTCTTTAAGAAAGCTGCTGTAAGCGGTGTTTTCCGAAAACAGTTTTTTCAGGCATATAACCGAAAAAAGCTTGTATAAGCTTCCGATTGCCTGCAATTGATAATCTTCTTCTGTGTGTGAAAAAGAATCAAAAAGATTGTTGGCGGCGGAAAAAAGTGCTTTGTTATCCGATTTTATTCTGTGATAGATGAAAAGAGTGTGATCTACAAGTCCGGATGCAATCCGCTTTCCGGCATCGGTACACAAAAGTATTTTTTCGGGATCAAAAACAATGCATTCATAAACACAGCTTTCGGGAGCTGCGCCATGAACCACTTCGGGATTTACAAAAACAATGTCGTTTTGTGTCATGGCTATCTCTGCGTTGTTGAGAAAAACCGTAAGCTTGCCCTTTATTACGCGGATAATTTCCAGCTCCTTGTGCCAGTGATGCTGCATTATGTATTTGGGGTGGTTTTCATCGAGGTGATAAAATCCTATGGGAAAATTCTCGCTTCCGCGCTCAGCAAGCTCGTTGTATGCCATAACAGATCTCCATTTATGCTAAAATAAGAATATTCTTTTGTTTTTTTCTATTATATCACAAGTATTATGTCCTTTTCAAGTATATAATTATAATAGTTAAATGTTTAATCAAAAAACAGGAGGACAGAATAATGGCAAAAAACAGACTTATAGGTGATTATACCGTTATAGGAATCCGCCCTACCATCGACGGCAGACGCGGACCCTTGAAGGTGCGCGAATCACTTGAAGAGCAGACTATGAATATGGCAAAGTCTGCGGCAAAGCTTATTTCCGAAAATCTTTGCTATTCAAACGGAGATCCCGTTAAGGTAATCATCGCCGACACAACCATCGGACGCGTTGCGGAAGCAGCTCAGTGCGCCGACAAGTTCAAAAAAGAGGGTGTGGATATCACTCTTACGGTCACTCCTTGCTGGTGCTATGGTTCCGAGACTATGGATATGGATCCTATGACCATTAAAGGTGTTTGGGCTTTAACGGCACAGAGCGCCCCGGCGCCGTTTATCTAGCGTCGGTGCTTGCTTCTCACGCTCAAAAAGGACTTCCTGCCTTCGGTATTTATGGTCACGATGTGCAGGATGCCGACTCGACAGAAATTCCCGATGATGTAAGAACAAAGATACTTCGATTCGCCCGTGCTGCAGTTGCCGCGGCTACCATGCGCGGAAAATCCTATCTTCAGATCGGTTCGATCACCATGGGTATCGGCGGCTCGATTATGGACACCGCTTTCTTTGAAGAATATCTCGGTATGCGTGTAGAATCTGTCGATGAGGTTGAGATCATCCGCCGAATGACAGAGGGAATTTATGACAAAGAAGAATTTGAAAAGGC
This sequence comes from Eubacteriales bacterium, assembly GCA_045532035.1. Taxonomy (GTDB): domain Bacteria; phylum Bacillota; class Clostridia; order Oscillospirales; family CAG-382; genus UMGS1052. Next base: position 3,229 of record JAZSFD010000049.1, read on the forward strand.
TCTCAAATGGACAAAAGAGCACTGCAAGGAGGGCTTTGACAAGAACCCCGATTTTGTGCGCGAAACAAACGAAAAGAAAGAAGAATCTTGGGAGTTCGTTGTCAAGATGATGTGCATCATCAAGGATCTTTTTAACGGAAACAAAAAGCTTTTTCCCGAATTCGAAGAAGAATCGGTTGGACATAACGCCATCGTCGGCGGTTTCCAGGGACAGAGACAGTGGACAGATTTCTATCCCAACTGTGATTTCCCCGAATCGTTGCTTAATACCTCCTTTGACTGGGAGGGAGCGCGCGAACCTTACATTCTTGCAACAGAGAATGACACCCTCAACGGTGTTTGTATGCTCTTTGGCAAGCTTCTGACAAACACCGCTCAGATATTTGCCGATGTACGTACCTATTGGAGTCCCGAGGCTGTAAAGAAGGCGACGGGCTATGATATCGAGGGCGTGGCAAAGCAGTCGGGCGGTTTCATTCATCTCATCAACTCGGGTGCCGCTTGTCTTGATGCCTGCGGCGAATCAAAGGATGAAAACGGAAAGGGTTGTATCAAGCGTTTTTGGGAAATGACCGACAAGGACATTGATGCCTGCCTTAAGGCGACTGAATGGTGTGCCGCCGACAAGGGCTATTTCCGCGGCGGTGGATTCTCTTCGCGCTTTGAGACCAGATGTGAAATGCCTTGCACTATGATACGCCTTAATCTTGTAAAGGGTCTCGGTCCTGTGATGCAGATCGCCGAGGGCTGGACGGTTGAACTTCCCGCCGAGGTTTCCGATAAGCTCTGGAAGCGTACCGACTATACCTGGCCTTGCACATGGTTTGCTCCCAGAACAACAGGTAAGGGAGCTTTCAAGTCGGCTTATGATGTTATGAACAACTGGGGAGCAAATCATGGTTCGATCTCCTATGGACATATCGGTGCAGATATAATCACCCTTTGCTCGATCTTGCGTATTCCTGTGTGTATGCACAATGTTCCCGAGGAAGATATTTACCGTCCCTCAAGCTGGAATGCCTTCGGAATGGATAAAGAAGGTCAGGACTTCAGAGCTTGTGCGGCATATGGACCCATGTACAAAAATATCAGATAAAGCACAAAAGGTTGAGCGATGCTCAACCTTTTTGTTGTCAAAATATAATTTCGATGCTGTTGCGAGTGTTCGGGTTTGTCGATATGGAAAAATCTATGTAAGCCGAGCTTCCGACAGATACTGCTCGGAATTGTGCTTCAATTTCGTTCAAAAGAAGCTTTTTGCATTTCTTTTTTGATGGCATCAGTATATGAGCCTTTATCAGCTTGGCAGGTGAAATTATATCGTAACGCATTCCTTCGTTTTAAGAATGTATCTGATGTCAACCATTGCACCCGAGACCTCGTATCCCGTTATATACCGCAATTCGGTATAATGTGTAACAGGGAGCTTTGGCGCAAAATATATTTCATCGTAATTTACACCCATGTCGTTAATGCCCGCAAGCCCTTCGTCGACCGCACTCACAAGGGATGCAGCCCCCCATGCGCTGGGGCCGCCGTCGGGTTGAGGAGTTGAATCGGTGTTATACAGGAAGTATGCCGTTCCGTCGCGCTACACAAGCTCGATAAATCGGGTTATGATGTCCCAGCCGTATTCTTCATATCCGTTGTTGAAAGCGGCTTTTGCAAGTTCTCCCGCAGTAAAAGGAGAAATTGCACCGTTTACATATTTACCCGCTTTGTGTCTGTTGAAATTTTCATACGGCGGGTCGATACTGAACCATTCGGCGAAGGCTTCTGTTGTCTTTCTTCTTGAAATGTATTCGTCTATTATACTTTGCGCTTGCTTGAGATCTGTAACGCCGCGGTTTATGTCATATGCGTTCGAGAGAGAAAGCCAGGTTCTTTCAAGATCGTCTGCGCCTGTGTGATTGAGGTGATATTGATGAATAAAAAATCTGCCGTTCCACAGGTGCTTGAACATATTATTTTTAATTTCTTCTGCTCGTTTTTCCCACTCGGACGCTTTTTCTGTGTTTCCGAGCCTGCGGTTTAGCCATGCAAGCTGATTCATTGCCTGATAGACTCCAGAATTATCGCCGTGCATGATTGACATAAGGGAATCGTTGCGTATTCTTCTGTCATGGGCTTTATCATATTTTGAATCGTTTTCATATTCGAAATCCCATGTATCAATGGTGAAGGGGCGTTTTACAAGACCAAAAGCTTTATCCCATCTTTTGCTGTCGGATGTGATATATTCAATTCATTTTTCAAGCCTTGGAAGTGCCTGCCTCAGCCATTCGTCATCTCCCGTTGTGCGGTAAAGATATAAGGCACCCTCAACGACAAGATACTCGATATCGGCTTCAAGCTCAAGTCTGACAAGGGTGAGGTTGTCATCGTCATACATAAGACGGCAATCAGCATCCACCATTTTCCAATGATAGTCGTCATATTGTTTTATAAGCTCAAAAAACTGACCATCATGTCTTTGAGTATGAATGATGAAATCTAAAAAGGATTTCTGGTCATACTCCCAATGCCGTGCCGCTTTCATGATATGAACATGATCTCTGATCCAGTTTTTGTTGCATCGTAATACTTTTCCGTCGATAAAAACCAAAGAACGATCATTGTAAATGTTGCTTCGCAGAGTGTGGAGAAAGATGCCGAGCTTTGGGTCATCGGTGGTCATGATACAGGGAAACCCAAGCTCATAGTTGTTATATGTTCCGTTGTTTTTTCCGTTGATGTTCATTGACGGCAATTTGTGTTCGAATTCAATCATTACAAGCACTCCTGTTGCGCTTTATAATGTTTTTTTATAGTCAGATACGGTTTTTCCTGTTTGTTTTCTGAATGCGTATCTGAAATATTTTACATCGGAAAATCCACATTCGGCGGCAATATCTTTCTGGGAGAAGTATTTGGATTTCAACATGATCTCTGCCTCGGTGATCCGTCTTTTGTCAAGATATTCCTTGGGAGTGATGCCGAATCGGTCCTTGAACTTCTGACGAAGATTTGTCGGGCTTATAAATAGCTCCTTTGATATAGTATTTATTCTGAAGCCTGTGTCTTTGAAGTTTGCCTCGATCATTTGCAGCGCTTCCGAAAGCGCTTTGTCTTCCGATGAGTCAAGAAGCATACCGTCCTTCTGAAGGCATGATAGTATTGCGTGCAATATAGATGAGGCTTCATATCGATAACCGGCGGATTTTGCTTGCCAGACCTCAAGCGCTCTGTAAAACATTTTCTGATATTTCTCTGTGTCTTGGGGACTGAAGCATTTGATTTTGTTGTCGACAAAATTATGCACATTGAAATGAAAAACGATTATTTTTTCCTGCTGCGCAACCCGTATATATTCGGTGTTTTGAGGCACAAGACATATATCGCCGTTTTTTGCTTTTATCACAGCTCCTGAGCAGTAATATGTTGTATCTCGGGAGCCGATTCTCATGGAGAGCGCTGAAAACGGTCTTGAATATTCTGTTCGTTTCTTTTTCTTACTTTGGTTTTTTTCTTCATATATGAAAACATCGATAAGCTCGATTATCATGCTGCTGATATCCATATCTACCTCGGTTTTGTCAGTGGGAGTTCTTGTATTTCAGCGGAGGAATACCCACACGACTTTTGAATATTCTTGTAAAATAGTTCTGATCCGAAAAACCACATAGCTCGGAGGTTTCGCCGACGGTGTAAAGACCTGTCAGCAAAAGATCCTTTGCCTTCATGATGCGCAGATCTATCTGATAACCTATGGGAGAGGTTTTGAAGATTTCGGCAAAGAGCCTGCGCATATGAGTTTCAGATATTCCGCAGATCTGTGCCAGCATTGAATTTGTGATTGTTTCGGTGTAATTGTGATCTATATATTTTTTTGCGGCTATTACTTTTTCATAATCCGATCGGTTGATCTGCGAAGACATGAATTCGGAAAAAAACTCGTTGGCAAGCTCGTAAAGGTAGGATTTTGCCTTGAGATGAAACCCGCTTTTCTTGCTCTTCCATGCCGAAAGAAGCTTTGAAAACACGGCTTCATAAAGTCCCGGGTTTTCGGGAGTGAAGGCAAGTAATCTGTCACCCGAAAGGTATTCAAAAAGCATTCCGTTTTTATCCTTTTCGGGAATGATGCGGAAGTTGACGGTAAAGTGGAGAAAAGGCTCGTCTGTTCTTGTCTCAACTGTATACTTTGTATCGGGAGGAAGAAAGATCAGGGAGTTTTTTTCGGCAGTATAGGTTTGCGAATCGCAAAGATACTCTGCGTTACCGCTGATGACATATACAAACCCATAGCTTTTGCGCCCTGCGGAATAAACTCCAAAGGATTGATGAGGGTTATATACATCCTTGTGTATAAGTATAATCTCGGAAATGTTGATGTCATACTCCTGCGGTGCGTTTTGTCCTGTCATTTTTTCACCTCGAATATGGCATATGAGAACGCGGGAAGTCGATTAAGGATAACTTTGTCGCCACAAAGCTTTCCCCGGCAAGCCAAAAAATCAACGCTTCTGTATTCACTGTCAAGCAATATTGTGCCGTCATTTATTTCATCCGCACTGAAATTGAATGCGCAGACAGCCATACTGTTATCGTCGCTATTCTTTTTGGCGAGAAGATAGAAATAAGGGTTCCCGACAGAATGTACAGGAAGCCTTTTGACGCAAAGTGCGGTGTAAATGAACGCCATTTCTTTCTGTCGTTTGTAATTACAGTAGTAGCTGTCATTGGAGTTGAAATTTGTATATCCATAGGCTTCAAAGTTCAACATACAGAATTTTTCTCCGCTTGCGTTTTCATAAAGATAGCTTCCTGTGCATTCTCTGTTTTCAAAGAAAAGTGTGCTTCTTATTCCGGCTTTGGGAGAGACTTTGATTTTTCTTGCACGCACTCCCGCAAGACGAACAAAT
>JAZSFD010000099.1:0-17295 GCA_045532035.1 Eubacteriales bacterium
AAAGTGTCTGAGCAATGTCTGCTTACCGCCGCTGTGCAAAATATGAAGAAGATTGCTATGGCTCTCTTCTGTTCTTTTTTCTTTTTCCCAAAAATCAAACCCACCTATTGTTGAAAAGAGGTGGGTTTGTCAGTAGTCTGATACCGCCTTTCGGCGGTATTTTTTTGTCCGTATTTATCTTATTTCTTGTTCTGCTCCATTGCCTTTTTCATAGCAAGAGCAAGGGGACTTTCGGTCTTCGGCTCGTTCTTCTGCTGTTGCTGCATAAAGCTTCTGACGAATTGCTTGGATGCGCTTTTGCCGCCGCCTTCTTTGGCTTTGAAGAATCCATCGGCTTTCTGCTTGAAGCCGCATTTGCAGACCACAATCTTTCCGTCACCCTGTCCGCGTATCTCAAGAGCTTTGTGGCAGTTGGGACAGCGCGCGCCTGTCTTTACCGAAAGGCTTTCATGATAAGAGCATTCGCGATCCTGGCACACCAGCATCTCTCCGCGTTTTCCGTTGACTTTAAGAAGCATCTTTCCGCAAAGAGGGCAGGGCGTTCGGGTCATATTGTCATGCTTGTAGGTGGCGTCGCTGTTTTTCACCGTCTTTACAAGCTCTGCGGCATAGCCTCGTATCTCGGAAACAAATCCATCTTTTTTTTCCTCGCCCTTGGCAATTTTTTCAAGGCGCATTTCCCATTGGGCGGTAAGCAGTGGCTCTTTAAGCTCTTTTGGCACGATGTCAATGAGCTGGATGCCCTTTGAGGTCGGATAAAGCAGGTTTTCTTTCTTTTCGATATAGAAGGTCGAATAGAGCTTTTCGATGATGTCGGCGCGTGTGGCAGGAGTTCCAAGGCCTGCACCGATGAACTCCTTCATCTTTCGGTCTTTTATGAATTTTGATGGGTTCTCCATTGCCGAAAGCAGGGATGCCTCTGTGTATCTTGAGGGAGGAGTGGTCTTGAGCGCCTTGATATCGGTGCCTGTGCAACGGATCTTTGCACCCTTGACAAGGGGCGGAAGACTTGTTTCGCTTTCGGAATCGTCCTTTTCCTCCTCCTCGTCGCTGTCGGTGATGCCGAGCTTTTTCCAGCCGTGGTCGATGATCTCTTTTCCGGTGACAAAAAAGCTTTCTCCGCCGCATTCAAGCTCGGCTTTCACCTGTCGATAAACAAAATCGGGATAGAAGCAGGAGAAGAAGCGTGAAACAACAAGGACATAGATTTTCTTTTCCTCATTGGAGAAAGCGTATATGTCGGGCATTTCCTCGGTGGGGATGATGGCGTGATGATCAGATACCTTTGACGCGTTCACACAAAGCTTGTTTATGCTGCGGCGGTTTCGCATTATGCCCTTGGCGGTATCACAAAGTGAGCCGATGGAGGCGGCACGGACCCTGTCATAAAGGGTGGGCACGATGTCCTCTGTGATATATCTCGAATCGGTTCTCGGATAGGTGAGAGCCTTGTGATTTTCATATAGCCTTTGCATAACCGAAAGAGTTTCCTTCGGCGACATCTTGAAAAGCTTGTTCGCATCCCTCTGAAGCTCGGTCAGGTCATAAAGCATCGGGGCGGGAACGCGCTTTTCGGAAAATTTTACATCCTTGACGACAAATTCCTTTCCGTCAACCTTTCTTGCTATTCTCTCGGCGTCCGCCCTGTCAACTATTGCCGAAACTCCGTCGGAATTGCGATATATGGCTCTGAAAGACGAAAAATTTGCATGGAGGTTGAAATAGTCCTTTGCCTTGAAATTTTTGATCTCGTTTTCGCGTCCAACGATGAGGGCAAGGGTTGGGGTCTGAACTCTGCCTGCCGAAAGCTGTGCGTTGTGACGGCAGGTGAGGGCGCGAGTCACATTGAGCCCCACCAGCCAGTCAGCCTCAGCTCTCGCTTTTGCGGCGTTGCACAGGGGGAGATAATCGTTTCCGTCGCGAAGATGTGCAAAGCCTTCCTTGATGGCTTTGTCGGTTTGCGAGGAGATCCAAAGGCGCTTTATCGGCTTTTTGCAAGCTGCTTTTTCGATGATCCATCTTGCCACAAGCTCTCCCTCGCGTCCCGCATCGGTGGCAATGATGATGTCAGACACGCTCTCGGATAAAAGCAGCTGTTTTACGGCGGTGAACTGCTTTGCCGTTTCCTTTATGATAACAAGTTTCATCTTGTCGGGAAGCATGGGCAGGGTTTCGAAAGACCATTTTTTATATTCGTCGCCGTATTTTTCGGGATCTGCAAGAGTAACAAGATGCCCGAGAGCCCATGTGACGATATATTTGTCGCCCTCAAGACAGCCGTTTCCTTTTCTTTTTGCGCCCATAACGCGTGCGATTTCGCGGGCGACAGACGGTTTTTCCGCCAAAACCAATGTTTTTGCCAAAATGATTCTCCTTTGTCTTATTTAATGAATGTGGTCGTGTGAGTCACGCTGTGGACTGCTTGGGGCGCAACTTTTATGATACCCGGGCGCTTTGTAATGTCATATTCCGAATCGACCATGTCGGGGAATCCGCACCAGGGCTCGATGCAGATATAAGGTGCGTCGCAGGTGTTCTTTGTCCAAAGAAGCAAATGGGAAAATCCGGGAAAATCGACCTTGACGATGCGTTCACCGTCGTTTGCGCACAGAGTCACGCTTTCGGATTTGATTTTTGAAAATGCAAGAGCGTCGATTGAAAAATAATCATATTTCAAAGGAAGCTCGCTTGAGCTTTCGATTATTCGCACCGTTTCGTAATCAAGCAGATTTCCGCGGACGATGTGGGAATCGAGTGTTTCTTTTTCATCAAAAACAATCGTGTAGTTTTCAATTCCCTCGGGGCAAAGATAAGCCTCGTGACAGCCGACCGAATAATACATGGACTTATTTGTTTTGTTGGTTGTTCTGTATTCAACACAAAGGGCATCCTTGTCGATGGTATATATGATTCTGAATTCGAAGGAAAAGGGATACATGGTGAGAGTTTCGGGCGAATCGGTGAGTAAAAAGGTGATGCTTGTGTCGCTTATGCTTTCGACTGAAAACTGTGCATCGCGGCAAAAGCCGTGCTTTGCAAGAGTATATTCCTTGCCGTCAAGAATGAATTTGTCATCCTTGAGACCTCCGCAGATGGGGAAGAGGACGGGGGCGGAATAGCCCCAGATGTTAGCATCTCTGAAAATGAACTCTTTTCCCAGCTTTTTAAGGCTGATAAGCTCAGCTCCCTTGCTTGTGAAAACAGCTTCAAGCTGTTCGTTTTTCAGTACATAATTTTCTGACATGATTTTTTCTCCTATGTAAATTAAATCATTGACAATGTTTCTTCCATCTTCCGCTCAAAAAGCGTATGACAAAAAATGTAAGTCTGCATATCCAGTCGACCACCATGGCGATCCACACACCCAGTGCACCGAGCCCGAAGGTATAGTGGAAGAAGTATGATAGCCCGAGTCTGCACACTATCATTGAGCAGATGGCTACTGTCATGGTGAATCTGACATCGTTTGCGGCGCGCAGGAAATTCGGAAGCGTGAAAGCCAAAGGCCACAGAAAAAGACCTGTGCCGTTGTGTATCAAAACAAGTGTCCGTGTAAGCTCATGGGTGGCTTCATCAAGATGGAACCAAGAGAGTATCGGATTGATAAATATGATCGTCGAAAGATAAAACAATGATCCGATGCCGTATTGTATCAGCAAAAGCTTTTTCGCGTAATATCTGACTCCGTCAAAATCGCGCGCGCCTATACATTGGCCTATGATCGTGATGACGGCAAGGTTCATGGAGGACCCGAAGATGCAGCCGAAGGTGTCGAGATGGTTTGCAACGGCGTTGGCGGTTGTGTGCACAAGCCCGTATCCGGAAATCAGGGTCACAACAAGAAGTCTTCCGAGCTGGAAAAAGCTGTTTTCAAATCCTGCCGGAATGCCGATGCCAAGGATCCCGCCGATCATTTTGAAGTCGGGAACAAATCTTTCAAACAGCTTTATTTTCAAAGGGGAATTTTTTGATGTGATCCAGACAAGCATTATCACCATCGAAACGATTCTTGCAATAAGCGTTGACAAGGCTGCTCCGAATACCCCCCATTCGAGGATGTAAATTGTATAGGCGTTTCCGATGATATTGACTATGTTACATATCATTGCGGTGAACATACAGTAAGAGGACTTTCCGAAGGAGCGAAAAAGCGCTCCGCAGCAAAAATCCACCGCCATAAAAGGATAAGCAAACGCTGTTACAAGAAGATATGTGGTGGCGGCATTTCGCGTTTCGGTATCAAGACTCGGATAGCAAAGATCGATAAGCACATTGCTGAATATCGTACAGAAAGCAGTGATCACAAGCGAGACGGCGACAGCCGACGCAAGAAGCATTTTTGCGCTTTTTTGAGCGTCAGCATCCTTTTTCGCTCCGATAAGCTGCGAGGTGACCACGGCACCTCCCGTGGAAAGCGCCGAAAAAACATTAATTATCAGCAGATTTATCTGATCCACCAAAGATACGCCCGAAACACATGACTGCGAAAGGGAGGATATCATCAGCGTGTCCACAATGCCGACAGCGGTGGAAAGGATGGTGCTTATGACAAGCGGAAAGATCAGCTTTGTGAGAAATTTGTTTGAAAATACACTTTTTACATTGTTCATTTCGGATTTAAGAAATAAAAGTCAAGACCGTTTTTTCCGGTCTTGACTTTGTGGTATGTTATTTGTTGTAGTTGTCAGTCAGCCAGTGACCGTATGTCTGGAAAACTCCGCCCTGAGCGCCTGCCCAGATTGCGGCGTTGACAAGAACTTTCTTTATGTTTTCGTTGTAGAAGGTGGGATGGGATTCATGACCGGGACGGAAATAGAATATCTTGCCGTTTCCGCGCTCGAAGCAGCAACCGCTGCGGAAGAGCTCGCCGCCCGAGAACCAGCTTGCAAAAACAACCTCATCGGGATCAGGAATGTCAAAATGCTCACCGTAGGTCTCCTCGTGAGGAAGCTCGAAGTATTCGCCAAGTCCTGCGGCGATGGGATGAGAGGGCTTCACGACCCAGATACGCTCAAGGTCGCCTGTTTCGCGCCATTTGAGGTTGCAGCCTGTACCCATGAGCTTCTTGAACACCTTTGAGAAATATCCCGAGTGGAGAACAACAAGACCCATGCCGGCAAGAACTCTTTTGCAGACCTTGTCAACAATCACATCGTCCACCTGCTCATGAAGCACATGACCCCACCAGAAAAGCACGTCTGTGTTGTCAAGGACCTCGTCGGTAAGACCGTGGGAGGGCATATCCTGAAGTGCGATTGTGGTTTCGAATCTGCCGTCTGCATCAAGGCATTCCTTGATGGCGCCGTGCAGACCGTTGGGATATACCGCAAGGATGCGATCTTCCTTGTCGTGTTTATTTTCGTTGAAAATTGTAACTCTGAGCTTATTCGTTTTTTAACATCCTTTCATATCTTTTTTTGATGTTATGTCAATTATAACTTTCTTTTCAAAAAATGTCAATAGAATATGAGTGTCAAAATCGGTATGTTTTATGTGTTTTTGAGTAATAATCTTTGGTCACGCTATTGCTTTTTTGCTTGTTTTATGTTACAATATATTTTATAACAAATAATCATGTAAGGACAGTTATTCTCAGTTTATGACATATACAAAAATCGCCCTGGTGACAGGGCCGACCGCGTCGGGAAAATCAGCTCTTGCGCTTCGCCTTGCCGAGCATTTTTCGGGGGAGATTATCTCTTGCGATTCAATGCAGCTCTATTGCGGCATGAACATCGGCACCGCAAAGCCCGACGCTTTCGAGCAAAGCAGAGTCAAGCATCACATGATCGATGTACTTGATATAAAAGATTCTTTTTCGGTCGTTGATTATGTGAGATCTGCCGAGCTTTGCATCTCAAACATCTATTCCCGCGGAAAGCTGCCTTTTTTTTGCGGAGGCACCGGGCTTTATGTGGATTCGATCGTCAATTCCACCGAATTCGGGGATATGGAAAATCTGCCCGGATACCGCGAGGAGCTTAAAGCGCTTTCCGACGAAAAGGGGAGTGAGCATCTCCACCTGATGCTTCAAAAGGTTGACCCGGAGGCTGCCGAAAAAATAGATCACAGAAATGTCAAAAGAGTCATCCGCGCCCTTGAGGTCCACAAGGCAACCGGCATGACCATTTCCGAGTGGCAGAGAAGATCAAAGCTTCTGCCGCCCAAATTCGATTCTCTGTGCATAACTATCGAATATGAGGACCGAAGCATTCTTTACGACCGCATAAACAGCAGAGTGGACAAGATGCTTGAAATGGGTCTTCTTGATGAGGTGAAAAAGCTTCATGACGGGGGCCTTTTCGAAACTGCAACTGCAAGTCAGGCAATAGGCTACAAAGAATTTTTGCCGTATCTTTCGGGAACTGCATCGCTTGACGAGTGTATCGAAAGGCTCAAGATTGAATCCAGAAGATACGCCAAGCGCCAGATGACCTGGTTCAGACGCAACGACAAAATACACCGCATCCTTGCCGATGGCAAGACCGAGGAGGACATCTTCGAAGAGGCAAAGGAGCTTTGTACCGAGTTTTTTAAGCCCGAGCTTATCTGGAGTGTAAAATACTGATTCCGACGAAAGGAGATATGTGATGCCAAGTCCCAAAAAGATCATAAGCGCCATCCTTGCGGTGATATTGAGCGTTTTTGTGATATACTATGTATACCGCCAGGTCATCGGCGTCAGCCGCGACAGACTTGAGACCGAAAACGCCGTGAGCATCACTGTCGAAAACACCATAACCTCAACGGGATATATCTTCCGCTCCGAAAAGGTTCTTGACGGAGTGCCTGCGGGCGCTGTTTTCTCATCGGTGTCCGACGGAGAACGCATCGGCACAGGTCATGAGGTTGCGACCATCTACTCCAGCGGCAGCGATGCGGGAAACAAGGTTCGTCTTGACGAAATCGATGAGACTCTGTATATCCTTGAACGCAGCTCGGTCGATCAGGAATTTTTCTCCGCCGATGTTGAAAAACTGAGAAAAGACTGCGATGAAGCTCTTGCCTCTGTTGTCAGAAGCAAGGCGGATAACGATTTTCTCAGCTGCATTATGAGAAAGAACGAGCTTCTCATAAGCATGAACAAGCTTGAAAATGTCACGACGGGAACAGATTTCAAAGAACGTACCGAAGCTCTTCGCGCTGAGAAAGAGCGCCTTTCGGCAGGGCAGGGCGAAACATATGGAAAAATATACGCTCCCGAATCGGGGTATTATACCGGTGTGGTAGATGGGTACGAAAATGTTTTTGTACCGTCGTTGATCGATGATATGACGGTTGACAGCTTCAGAGAAACGGTAAACCGTTCACCTCTTGAATCGGTACTTGCCTCGAACGCCGGCAAGCTTGTCACCGACAGCCGATGGTATGTTTGCTGTGAAATATCAAACGAAGAATCGGCTGTCTTCAAAAAGATAAACGAAAAAAACCAAAGACCTGCCGTCACCTCCTGCGATGTCGTATTTCCCTTTGACGGAAATGTCAGAATAAGGATGGAGGTCGAAAGGGTCATTGCCGAGACTGACAAAAACACAACGGTGCTTGTTTTTTCCACCGACGAGATGCCTGAAAATTTTTCTTATACAAGGGCGCAGAAGATCGAGATTATAAGCGAAAGCTACAAAGGTCTCCGCGTGCCCAGACAAGCCATGCGAAAGCTTGACAACAAGATAAACGGTGTATATGTCCTTATCGGTGAAACCGTAAGCTTCCGACGCGCAGATCCGATATATGAAGCTGATGACTGGTATATCGTCCGCAATCAGACCGACGAGGAGCTTGAAAAATCAGCAAGCCAGACCGAAACCTCGAATGACGCAAGCACCGACAATAACGAAAGTGCATCGAACACCGAAAGCGCTGTCGAAGAAATTCCAGTTCAGAACAATGAGAAGAACGAAAAAACTTATAAATATCTTTCACTTTACGACAGTGTGATCGTCGAGGGCAAAGATCTCTATGACGGAAAACGCATCAAATGAGCCTTACGGAAGGTGATGAAATGACAGAAAATGAAAAAGCATCAATACGCCAAAATATTGCTGAGATAAAGGAAAACGCCGCGCGTTCCGCACAGCTTTCCGGCAGAAATCCCTCGGATATCCGCATCGTGCTTGCCACCAAAACACAGCCGGCGGAAAAAATCAATTTTGCCGCCGAATGCGGAATTTGCGAGATCGGGGAAAACCGTGTTCAGGAGCTGCTCGAAAAATACGACGCCATAGACCGGGAAAAGCTGAAGATACACTTCATCGGCACGCTTCAGTCAAACAAGGTGAAATATATTATCGATAAAGTCTGCCTTATCCATTCGGTCAACAGCGAGAAGCTTGCACTTGAGATTTCAAGGCAGGCAAAAAAGCATGGTATCACGGCACAGGTTCTTGTGGAGGTCAACGCCGAAAGCGAAAATTCCAAAACGGGAATTGCCCTCGACGAGCTTTACAGACTGCTTTCGTATATTTCCACTCTTGAAAATATAAAGGTGAGGGGACTTATGGCGATACCTCCCGCACCGCAAAATGCCGAAAAAACACAAAATGCATCGACCGAAGGCTCGTCAATTGTAAACAAATTGCAAATAAATGACGATTCGAGGCATTATTTCAAAAAAATACGACAAATATTCCTTGACATATCGGCAAAAAAAATGGATAATATCAGTATGGATATTTTATCTCTCGGAATGTCGGCGGATTATCCTGCCGCCATTGAGGAAGGCTCCACCCTTATCCGTCCCGGCAGGGCGGTTTTCGGAGAGCGTCCGAAAACGTTTCCGCAGAGCACACTTTGAAAAATAATTTTAATATATTTATTGGAGGATTATAACATGGGACTTTTTGACAAGATCATCGACACTCTCGCACCCAAGGAAGAAGCTGAATACGAGGAACAGGGATATACCCCCGAACAGCCCGCTTACATTCCCAAGGATCCCAGAACCCAGGATCAGCCTGCACCTGTCGCTCCCATCACAAACACCACCCCTGCAAGACATCAGAACAGCGGCACAAGCGTTATGGGCTCTGCCATCGAAATGAAGGTTGTAAAGCCCGACAGATATGAAGCCGTTGCAGACATTGCAGATCTTCTTCTCGCAGGCAACACAGTTCTTCTCAATCTTGAGGACACCAATAAGGAAGCCACAAGAAGAATCATCGACTTTATGACAGGCGTAGCTTATGCTATCCGCGGTGATCTTCGCAGAATTGCCAACAACACCTATGTCGTAACTCCCAACAATGTCAGAGTCAGCGACGGTGATGACGGAGCAGAGGTTGCTGCAACAGCCGCAGACGAAGAGCTCTGATTTTTTGGCAGGATATTCTCCTGCAACACTGACATCCCATGATTAATAAAAACGATTTTGATGAAAAGCTTCTGCTGTCCCGTGCGCAGGATTGTGTCAGAAAAGCACAAAGCAGGGGAGAACCCTCCTTTTTGCCGTTCCTTTCGCCCGCGCAGAGGCTTTGCATTGAACATGAACTGCGATATTCCCGCGATGATATCCGTGTTTTGTTCTACGGAGGATATGCCGACGCCGAGTATATGTGCGCAGGCTTTTTTCCGACATATCTCTTCTATGACGAGGAGTATGATGCGAACACCGAGTTTCCGATCACGACCGTTCTTGCTAAAGGTTCGGGATTCCGAAAGCTCACCCACCGCGATTTTCTCGGTTCCATGATGTCTCTGGGATTGCGGAGAGAAATGCTCGGCGACATCCTTGTCGCAGACGACGGTTTTTCGGCTTTTGTTTTTTGCTATGAAAAAACAGACGAATACCTTGTTTCCTTTTTCACCTCCGCTGCCAACGACCGCATCGTGTGCACTGTTTGCAAGGATGAGGTGTATATCCCCGAGAAAAAATTCCAAGTTATATCCGACACCGTGAGCTCTCCGAGGCTCGACGCTCTTGTAAGCTCTTGTCTCAATGTGTCCCGCGAGGAGTCGGGAAAGCTTATTCTGGCAGGCAGTGTGTCTGTTGACCATGCAGTCTGCTGCGAAAAGTCAAAGATCTGCGACGAGGGCTCTGTCATTTCGATACGCCATTACGGCAGATTTCTTTTGCACAAGATCGGTGACAGAAACCGCAGAGACAGACTCAGGATCGAGCTTCGGCGTTTTGTCTGAACGGTTGTCTGCCGCTCTTTGCTTTTCTTTGAAAAAATATCCCGAAAGGACGGAAAGTATCAATGGTTAACCCCCAGGAGCTTCAGAATGCCGAGTTTTCCAAAGGCTTCAAAGGCTATACCTGCACCGAGGTCGATAAATATATCGAATATGTTGTGGAGCAGTATACCGAGCTTTACAGAGAACACGCTGAGCTTGAAAAGAAAGTGAAAATCCTTTCTGCAAAGCTTGACGAGGCGAAAAACGATCAGAATTCCATCTCGGCTACCATCGTGAACGCGCAGAAGATGGCTGACGAAATCATAAAGGATGCCAACGATAAGTCAAATGCCATCACTTCTGCCATCAAGGCAAGCTTTGACGATATCGTTGAAAAATACCGTGAGCTTATCGACAGAGAACAGAAGAATCTCTTCGAGGCTCAGAAGAGCGCCATCGAATTCAAGGTGGGTATCCTCGACGGCTATAAAAACCAGGTCAGATCCCTGTGCGAGCTCATCCCCCTCGACAGTATTGACGATGTCAATCTCCGCAGTGTCGACGAGGTTGTCGAAAGTGCGATCTCTACCGCTGCCGCAAAGCTTGGGGTGAATGCCGGGGCTGAGGAGTCCGAAGAGGGGCTTTCTGACGCCGCACCGTCTGACGAAAACTGAACATAATACAAAACGTCGGCAACCCATACACTTTTTTCGGTTGCCGATTTTGTCTTGAATAAAAAAAGATTCTTTTTATAATAAAGGAGCACATCAAAATGGCACAGGATTACGGAAAAACACTAAATCTGCCCAAGACAGATTTCCCCATGAGGGCGAATCTGCCTCAGAACGAACCTAAAACTCTTGACAGATGGGAAACCGAAGGTCTCTACAAGAAGCTCATGGAGCACAACGCAGGAAAGCCTTCCTATATTCTCCACGACGGCCCTCCCTTCTCGAACGGCAATATCCATATGGGTACAGCCATGAACAAGATCTTAAAGGACTTTATCATCAAGTCCAAGGCAATGACAGGTTACAGAACCCCCTATGTTCCCGGCTGGGACAACCACGGTATGCCCATCGAGAGCGCTATCATAAAGAAGAACAAGCTTGACAGAAAGAAGATGTCGGTTTCCGACTTCAGAAAGGAATGTCAGAAGTTTGCTGAGAACTTCGTGGACATTCAGCGCACCTCCTTTAAGAGACTCGGAGTTCTCGGCGACTGGGAAAATCCTTATCTCACAATGGCTCCCGCTTTCGAAGAGCGTGAAGTCCGCGTTTTCGGCGAAATGTACAAGAAGGGCTACATCTACAAGGGTCTTAAGCCTGTTTATTGGTGCCCCACAGATGAAACTGCTCTTGCAGAATCCGAAATCGAATACAAAGAAGACGCTTGTAAGTCGGTATATGTAAAGTTTGCCGTTGACAATGACAACGGAAAGCTTGAAGGAATCGATCTTGCAAACACATATTTTATTATCTGGACAACAACAGTCTGGACTCTTCCCGGAAACATGGCTATTGCCCTCAATCCCAAGGAGACTTATGTTGTTGCATCTGCCGGCGGCAAGAACTATATCGTTGCCAAGGCTCTGCTCGAAAAGACTATGTCGATGGGCGGCATCGAAAACTATGAAATCATCGCAGAACATCCCGGTAACTATTTTGAATATATGACCGCAAAGCATCCCTTCATTGACCGCACAAGTCTTGTGGTAAACGCCGATTATGTTACCATGGAAAGCGGTACAGGCTGTGTTCATACAGCTCCCGGTTACGGTATGGATGACTATTTCACAGGAATGAGATACAAAATGAATATCATCGTTCCCGTGGATGACCGCGGATATCAGGGTCCCGAAGCAGGCAAGTTCGCAGGACTCTACTACGAGGAATCCAACAAGGCAATCTATGATGATATGGTCGAAACAGGTGCGCTTTTCGCATCCGAAGACATCGTCCATCAGTATCCTCACTGCTGGAGATGTAAGAATCCCATCATCTTCCGCGCCACACCTCAGTGGTTCTGCTCGGTAGAAGCCTTCAAGGATGCGGCAGTTGAAGCCTGTGATAAGGTCGAATGGCTTCCCAAGTGGGGCGGTGACAGAATCGTTTCGATGATCCGTGAGCGCGCCGACTGGTGTATTTCCAGACAGAGAAACTGGGGTCTTCCCATTCCCGTCTTTTATTGTGAGGATTGCGGCGAGATCATCTGTGACGAAGCCACTATCGCCTCTGTTGCCGAAAAGTTTGGTCAGCTTGGCTCAAATGCCTGGTTTGATCTTGAAATTTCCGACCTTCTTCCCAAGGGTCATGTTTGTCCCAAGTGCGGAAAGAGCAATTTCAAAAAAGAAACAGATACCCTTGACTGCTGGTTCGACTCGGGCTCTACCCATTTCAGCGTACTTGACAGAGAAGGTCTTTCGTGGCCTGCAGATATGTATCTTGAGGGCGCCGATCAGTACCGCGGCTGGTTCCAGTCTTCGCTTCTCACCGCTGTCGGTGCGAAGAATGAGGGGGCTCCCTACAAGACTGTCCTCACTCACGGCTGGGTAGTTGACGGCGAGGGCAAGGCGATGCATAAGTCTCTCGGAAACTCTGTGGCTCCCGAGGAGATCATCAAGGATTACGGCGCAGATATGCTCCGTCTCTGGGTTGCCTCCAGCGATTACCGCGTTGATGTACGCGCTTCCGACGCCATCTTCAAGCAGCTTTCCGAAGCATACCGCAAGATCAGAAATACCATCCGTATCCTGCTTGCAAATCTCGGCACTCCCGAGGAGGATTTTGATCCCAATAAGGATATGGTTCCTTTCGATAAGATGTATGACATCGATAAGTGGATCGTAAGCGAGCTCAATAACCTCTGCGAAAAGGTAAGACGAGCTTACGAAACCTTCGAATATCACATCATCTATCACGAAGTCCACGACTTCTGCACAAACGAGCTTTCGAAGATCTATGTTGATATCACAAAGGACCGCGTTTATGTTGAAGAAAAGGATTCCTTTGGCAGACGCAGTGCACAGACCGCCATGTACATCTGTGTAAACTATATCACAAGACTTCTTGCTCCTATTCTTTCTTATACAGCTGAAGAAACATGGTCATACATGGCGCATCTTGACGGTGAAAACTCCGAGAGCGTGTTCCTCAATGATCTTCCAGCATACGACAAAAAATACGAAAACACCGAGCTTTCGGCTAAGTGGAACGCACTTCTTGCAGTCCGTGACGATGTTATGAAGGCTCTTGAGGTTGCCCGTGCCGAAAAGCTTGTGGGCAAGTCTCTTGACGCTTCCATCGTCATCTACGGCGACAAGGACAACGACGCCATCAAGCTCTTTGAGGAGTTTGCAGATGAGCTCAAGACAGTGTTCATCGTTTCGAAGGCTACTGTTTGCAAGTGTGAGGCACCCGAGGGTGCATTTACCGACACTGTCAGCGGTATAGCTGTTGCCGTATCGGCAAGCACAGGCACAAAGTGCGACAGATGCTGGTACTATTCTGATGATATCAAGACCGACAGCGACGGACAGCACCTCTGTCCCAGATGCTCGGCTATCATCAAGAAGATTGCATTCGGTGCAAAATAAATGCTTGCTGTATTAATAGTACATCTTGTAATAATCGTTGACCAGCTCACCAAATGGTGGGCTGCCAACGTCTTGCAGCATATGCCCGCAGGGCGCATTCCTCTGATCGACGGAGTTTTGAGCTTCACCTATGCCACAAACGACGGCATGGCATTCGGCCTTTTGGGAAACCACAGATGGATTTTTCTGCTTCTGACAACGGCTGTGCTTGCTGTCATCGTGAGCTTCTTTTTTGCCACAAGAAAGAAAAACAGACATCCTTTTCTTGATGTTTCGCTTTCGCTTGTGCTTGCAGGTGGTGCCGCAAACATGATCGACCGCACTTTTTTCAGCACCGAGGCACTTTTTTCGGGCTCGGTGGTCGACTTTATCTATTTCGAGCTTATCGATTTTCCCATCTTCAATGTGGCAGATATTTCGGTGTGCGTGGGCATGGCTCTTTTTGTCATCTATATGCTGATCGTCGAAAGCCGCATTGACAGTGGTAAGTATATCACCTTTTTCAGAGAAGAAAAGAAAGAAAACAAAAACCTTCCGACTTCCGATCACGAAGCGGAGAAAGACAAAGAAATTTGAGTATGTATCACGAAAACACAGACGGATTTTCGCCTGATGACCTTGATTTGACCGAGGATGCGCAGACGGTGGAGTTTGTTGTCGAAGATGTAACGCGTCTTGATGCGCTTGTGTCCCGTGAATGCGGTATCACAAGAAGTGCAGCCGCAAAGCTTATCGAAGAGGGTGCGGTGACTGTTTCGGGCAAGACTTGTGCAAAAAGTCTGAAGCCGAAAGCAGGGGATACCGTTTGCGTCATCTTGCCACCTCTTCGTGACTGTGAGGCGAGCCCGCAGGACATTCCCGTTGAGATTGTGTATGAGGATGATGACCTTCTTGTGGTGAACAAGCCGCGCGGAATGGTTGTCCATCCTGCCCCGGGAAATCCCGACGGCACTCTTGTCAACGCGCTCCTTTATCACTGTAAGGGCAGGCTTTCGGGCATCAACGGAGTCATCCGCCCCGGAATCGTCCATCGCATCGACAAGGACACCAGCGGACTTCTCATGGTGGCAAAAAACGATGATGCGCACATTTCTCTTGCGGCGCAGATAAAAGAGCATTCTTTTACCCGTGTCTATAATGCCATAGTTGCTGGAAACATAAGGGAGGACAGCGGAACGGTCGATCTTCCCATCGGGCGTCACCCGAAGGATCGCAAGAAAATGGCGGTGACCGACAAGAATTCGCGCAACGCCGTGACACATTTCAAGGTGCTTGAGCGCTTTGGTGACCATACCTTTCTCGAACTGAAGCTTGAGACCGGCAGGACCCATCAGATAAGGGTCCATATGTCCCACAGAGGTCATCCGGTGATTGGCGATCCGCTTTATGCACCGGGCGGAGGCAAGAACCGCTTCGGACTTTCGGGGCAGTGCCTTCACGCAAAGACTGTGGGCTTTGTGCATCCGAAAAGCGGCGAATATCTCGAAATGACATCTGAGCTTCCCGAATATTTTTCGGACATACTTGAAAAACTCAGAAAAACACAAAAATAAACCTTTTAACATATTTTGCACACAAAAACCAGGAGGAAAAACAATGGATAAGAAAAAGCTTTCATCTATTGCTTTGAGTATCAGAAAAAATGCCGTTGCGGCAGTTCATGCGGCAAAATCGGGACATCCGGGAGGCTCTTTGGGCATAGCCGATCTTCTCGCATATCTCTATTTTGAAGAAATGAGTGTGGATCCCAAAAATCCTAAGTGGGAGGACAGAGACCGCTTTGTGCTTTCCAAGGGTCACACTTGTCCCGCCTATTATGCAGCTCTTGCAGAAAAGGGATTTTTCGAAAAAGATCTTCTTCTTACCTTCCGTAAGCCCGACAGCATCCTCCAGGGTCATCCCGACATGAAGCACATTCCCGGCGTTGATATGTCCACAGGCTCGCTCGGTCAGGGCATCTCTGCCGCTTGCGGCATGGCTCTTTCGGGCAAGATCAGAAACAAGAATTATCGCGTATACGCCATCCTTGGCGACGGCGAATCGGAAGAAGGTCAGGTCTGGGAGGCGGCTATGATGGCGGCTCACTATAACCTTTCCAATCTTTGCATTTTCATTGACTCCAACGGTCTTCAGATCGACGGAACTGTTGCCGAGGTTATGAATCCTCAGCCTTTTGACGAAAAGTTTGCAGCCTTTGGCTGGAATGTATGTGTGATCGACGGCCACGATTTCGATCAGATAGCAAAGGCTTGCGAAGCTGCTCGCAAGAGTGACAAGCCCACCGCTGTTATTTGTAACACCGTCAAGGGCAAGGGCGTTTCGTTTATGGAAAACAATGTTGCATGGCACGGAAGCGCGCCCAACGACGAACAGTATGAAATCGCATGCGCAGATCTTGAAAAGCTCGAAAAAGAGCTTAACGCATAAAGGAGGAAAACGTCATGGCAGAAAAGTTGGCTACCCGTGAAGCGTACGGACAGGCTCTTGCAGAGCTCGGCGCGAAATATGAAAATCTCGTTGTCCTTGACGCAGACCTTGCGGCGGCAACAAAAACATCAACCTTCAAAAAGGCTTTCCCCGACAGATTCTTTGACTGTGGTATCGCTGAGGGAAACATGATCGGCGTTGCGGCAGGTTTTGCAACCACGGGACTTGTTCCTTTTGCAAGCTCGTTTGCGATGTTTGCGGCAGGCCGTGCTTTTGAGCAGATCAGAAACTCGGTGGGATATCCTCATCTTAATGTAAAGATCGGTGCTACTCACGCTGGTATTTCTGTCGGTGAGGACGGCGCCACACATCAGTGTAATGAAGACATCGCACTCATGCGCACTATTCCCGGAATGGTCATCATCAATCCTGCAGATGCAGTTGAGGCAAGAGCTGCGGTTGAGGCGGCGATCCTTCACGACGGCCCCTGCTATCTCCGCTTCGGAAGATATGCGGTTCCCACATTCAATGATAAGGACACATACAAGTTTGAACTCGGAAAGGGTATTGCCCTTACCGACGGTGATGATGTGACCATCGTTGCATCGGGTCTTACAGTTTCGATCGCCATGGAGGCGGCAGAGCTTCTCAAGGCAAAGGGAATCGGCGCAAGAGTTATCAATATCCACACCATCAAGCCTCTTGACAAGGACATCCTTGTGAAGGCGGCAAAGGAAACGGGAGCTATGCTTGTTGTCGAAGAACACAGTGTCATCGGCGGTCTCGGCTCTGCTGTTTGCGAGGCTGTCTGTGAGGAGTGTCCCGTCCCTGTTGTCCGTTTCGGTATGAATGACGAATTCGGCAGATCGGGTAGTGCTGCAAAGCTTCTTGAAATGTATGGCTTTACGGCAGAAAACTTTGCATCCCTTGCGGAAAAAGCAATTTCGATGAAGAAATAAGAAAGTATAAAAGGCGGCACACAGGGTGCCGCCTTTGAGTTTGCTGACAAAGTGTATTACAATAATTACTGTTAGCAATGTGCACAAACAGGGAGTGTCATAATACCTCCACTGCCTGAAAGGGCGGCTGATTGATACGCCCATTTTTCCAAAACAAGGTTTCTGATATCGGCAAAACAGAAGTCCAATCAGATGTGCTGA
>JAZSFD010000066.1:0-34220 GCA_045532035.1 Eubacteriales bacterium
AAGGGCGGTCTTTTTTTCATTATATAGTAAGTCTTATTTTGCAAGTGATGGTTTTTGCGGGGTTCGGGGTTGTGTGTAATCATCGTGACAACAGGATGCAAGGTTTTTAAGAAAAAGTGAATAGGTAATAAGAAAAATCGACAAGATTCTTTCGAACCTTGCCGATTTTTGGCTGCCGGACTAGGATTCGAACCCAGACAAACAGAGTCAGAGTCTGTCGTGCTACCTTTACACAATCCGGCAATGATATAAAATTTCGGATTTCTCTTCCGAACAGATTGTATTCTATCACAAATTAACAGTTTTGTCAAGAGTTTTTTTAAATTTTCTTTTGTTTATCTGCTAAAATTATAAAAAAGCGAGCAGGGGAGACTGAAAGTACATGAAAAACAGCAGAACCAAAAACCGTGAAATTATAAAAAGAACAGCCACAGGTGCCATTCTTGCGGCGACAGCCACGGTGCTTCTGATCATCGGCGGCATTTTTGAAATACTTGATATGACAAGTGCCGCCATCGCTTCTGTCGCCATTCTTGTTTCTTATCTTGAATTTGGAGCAAAAAGCGCCCTTGGAGTTTATGCGGTAAGCTCGGTTATCTCGCTCATCTTTTTTCCGACGGCGACCTCTACCATATATTATGCACTTCTTCTGGGCTATTATCCTGTCCTGAAATTTACGGTGGACAGAAAACTTAAAAAAATAAAGATATTGCCGACTTTTATAAAATTTCTTGTTTTTAATGCAGGCTGTGCCCTTATACTGTTTCTTTTCTCGAAAATCTACGGACTTGATGCAGTGCTTACCGAGTTCGAGCTTGGCGCGATCACGGGGGAAACTGTCATTTTCACGGTGTTTATCATGCTGAACATCTTTTTCATCATGTTCGATATGCTGCTTAATTCACTTGCTGTCATATATGTAAAGCTTCTGCGCAAGAGGATTTTTGGCAGAAAATGATATTTCCATTGACTTGATGCCAAAAGGGTAATATAATATAGATATAAACTGCGGAAAGGAGTGTTTTTTTGAAACTGCGAAGCTTTGGTGAATCGCGCACATCCCCTGTGCGCATAATAATACTTGCGGTACTTTTTGTGTTGGTGCTTGTGGCTTTTGTCGGAAGACTTTTGTCGCTTCAGGTGGCAAATTCCGAATATTACAAAGAACGCGCTCTTCCCAAAAATCAAGTGACCTTGCTTGTCGAAGCCTCCCGCGGAGAAATAGTTGACCGCAACGGCGAAAAGCTTGTCATAAATAAAGGAATCAGCAATATTCGTCTCAACCGTTCTCTTTTGCCCCGCGGAAGAGAAAATGAGATCATTCTTGAGCTTATCCGCTTTTTTGACAAAAACGGTGTGGTAATCGAGGACAAAATGCCGGCTGAGCTTACCGCTCCTTACCGCTTTATTCCTCCGCAGGACAGCGCGTCAAACAGTATGCTCAAGATTTTTTTGCGCAACACAAAGTTTGATGAGACTGAGCTTTACGGCACCGGACTTTATGAAAAGCTCTATGAACGCTACAACATCGACGGAACAGTGGCAAAGGATGCGAACAAAAACGAAATAAGGCGTCTTGTCGGCATAAGATATGCTCTTGAGGGCTCGGATTTTTCCCGTGACTATCCGTATACAATCCTTGAAAACGCAAGTGTCGAGATCGTGTCCATGCTTTCTGAGCGCAGTCACACCTTGCCGGGGGTTGAGGTTTGTGTCGAAAACAGCCGCTATTATCCCGGCGGAAGTCTTGCTTCACACCTTCTGGGAAGAACGGGACCCATATATGCCGGGGAGGTGGAAAAGTACACCTCTTTGGGCTATGCCCTTGATGAAACTGTCGGAAAGGACGGCGCGGAATACGCCTTTGAAAAGTATCTTCGCGGAGTTGACGGATATAAGATTATTGAATATTCGTCTGACGGAGAAGATATCATAGACCAGAAGCTTTCGGAAAATTATCCTCCCGAATACGGCAAGACAGTTACTTTGACCATAAGTTCGGGAATGCAGGCAGCGGCAGAAAAGGCTCTGAAGGATTCGATAGACAGCATAAACCTTGAAAATATCCGCAACGGAAATCCCACAAGAGCATCGGGAGCTGTTGTCGTGACCGATTGTAACAGCGGCGCGGTATATGCCAGTGCCAGCTATCCGACCTATGACCAGAACACCTACCGCGAGACCATTTCGGATATGCTTAACGACGGGCGCCAGCCGCTTTTGAACCGCGCTACAAACGGGCGTTATCCTCCCGGTTCGACCTTTAAGATCGCCACGGCAATCGCGGCGCTTTCGGAGGGTATCATCGACGAAAACACACTGATTTATGACAGCGGTGTTTATAAGGAATACAAGGACTATCAGCCCCACTGCTGGTATTTTGACAAATACGGATATCCTCACGGTTGGCAGAATGTGGTGGATGCCATCAAAAATTCCTGCAACTATTATTTCTTTGAGGTGGGAAGGCTTCTTGGCACCGAATCGCTGAACAGCTATGCAAAGCGTTTGGGTCTCGGCGAAAAAACAGGCATTGAAACGGGTGAGGATTCGGGAATCCTTGCAGGACCCGAATACCGTGCAAGCGTTGGAAAGACCTGGGTGCCGGGTGACCTTATCCAGTCTGCCATCGGTCAGTCGGACAACCTTTTCACACCTGTTCAGCTTGCCTCCTTCTTGTCGACTGTGGTAAACGGCGGCACACGCTATGAAATGCATATTCTGAAATCGGTCAACGATTTTGCCACAGGCGAGATCGTTGAGGAAAAACAGCCTAATATACTTGATAATATTGAGATATCCGATCATGACCTTGAGCTCGTCAAGCGAGGCATGAAATCTGTTGTCGAGGACGGAACTGCGGCATCGGTGTTTGTGGGATATCCCCATTCGATTGGCGGAAAGACAGGTACCGCTCAGCGCGGCTTTGGCACAGACAATGCAATTTTTGCAGGCTTTGCACCCTATGAAGAACCCGAAATTGTCGTTTCGGTCGTCATTGAGGCGGGTGAACACAGCTATACGGCGACAAGAGTCGCAAAGGGTGTTTTTGACTATTATTTTGAAAATATCGAAGAATTTGCGGAGTAATGAATGAACGAAAACAACAGCAACATTGAAAATGCCCCCGTCGAGAACGGCGAAAAGCTTTCCGAAACAAATAAACCAAAAAGCAATATCAAAAAAGAGCTTCGGATATCTTTCGGAAACCGTCCGATAATTATAATGCTTTTTGTGCTGATCGCGTCTTTTCTTGTGGCGATCACAGCTTTGATAAGCCCGGATTTTGCGGAGTATTACAGCCGCACCGTCGGACGCTTTTTGCGTATGATATTGGCAAAAATCACAGGAGTTTTTCCTTTTTCTTTAGCCGAAACGCTGCTTGTGGCGGCGATTGCGCTTCTTATATATTCGGTCGCGCGGATGCTGTACGAGGCTTTCAAACGCATCGATTACGAAAAGCGGTATGAGCCGAGATTTAACCGTGTTGCAGTATTCTGCCTGATGCTGGCGCTCAGCCTGTATAATCTTGCTTTTTCTCCCTGTAATCGCAGATATACTGCCGAAAAAAACTTTGGACTCGAACGCGGCGAGCTTACGCCGCAACAGCTTTATGACTGCCTTGTGATAGTACAAGACGAGCTTTATGAAATCCTTGAGCACGCAGACATCAGGGCACTTCCCTCGGGCTCTTCTGTTATGCCCTATTCTTTCGGAGAGTGCAACAAGATACTGAATGGCATATATAAGGAGGCATCCAATAAATATCCTTTTGTCGACGGCTTTTCTTCAAGAGTGAAAGCGGTTGCTCTTTCGGAGCTTATGACCCACACCCATATTGCGGGAATATACACTCCATATACCGGCGAGGTAAATATAAACACGAATTATCCCGATTATGTGAAGGTGTTCAGCATGGGGCATGAAATGGCACATCAGCGCGGTATTGCAAGAGAGGATGAGGCGAATTTTGTTGCCTTCGTGGTTATGTATGAAAGCGATGACGACTATATGCGCTATTCTGCTTTGATTGAACTTTTTTCATATTTGTCCGATGCTCTTTATAATGCCGATTATGGACTGTTCGAAAGAGCTGTCATGCTGTGTGATGACAGAATACTCTATGAGATGATAGGCTTTACCGATTTCTTCAGACCATACCAATCTTCTGTCGCGGCAAATGTGAGCAACGCCATAAATGACACCTCCATCAAGCTCCGCGGAGACGAGAACGGCGCGCAAAGCTATGATATGATGATCGAGCTTGCGGCGGCGTATTTTGGAGTGAGATAATGATATAAAATGAAAGAACCACCGAGGTGGTTCTTTTTTTGCGTTATTCAGCTTTTCCGATGGCAATTCCCTGATATTCGTCAAAGAAAGCTTCTGCGTTTTTTTCCATTTTGACGGTAACTCTTGTGTCCTTGAAGGAAAAGACCATGTCAAGGATTCCGAAATATTTATCGATTGCCTGTACCTTGATGTGGAATTTTTTTGCTTCAAGCCAGTTTGCCGAAACTGCACACTGATAGGTGTTTCCGGGGCACGGCTTGCCTGCCGTCATGTCGGAATAGCCTTCCTGCGGGAACTTCTGGAATTCATTTCTGCCGTAGCCGAATTTCAGAGCCTTGTCGCCCTGGCCATTGGTGTAATAAAGGGTGCCTCCGTCTTCATTGAAATCAAGACGGAATTTTTCGATTCCCATGGGGTTTTTGCCAAGGATATATGTTTTTCCCGATATCTCCTTATCAAACGAACTGTCAAACACAGGCTTTGCAAAGTTGAGAACTCTTGTCTTTTCGTGCTCGCAAAGCTTTGCGTAGGCTTCGGGATTTTCGGATAATGGTTTGTTCGAGAGCTTTCTTACGATGTTGTGATAAAGGTCGTGGAAAATGAGAAAACGCGAGTGGGGATTGCCCTGATTGTCGGAATTGATGACCATGATGAAATCGTGCGCTCTGTCGCAGATGGCAAGCTGATCGCCCATTCCCAGGAAACAAAAGCCCTTGTCATACGATTGCCAGATATGATATCCGTAGCCCAAGGTTGAATAGGACACCGTGCCGTAATGGTTGTTTGCGACTATATAAGAGGTGGCATCCTTCACATAGTCGGCGCTCATATATTGCTTTCCGTTCCATGCGCCGTTGTTCATGACAAAACGGGCGAAAAGAAGAAGGTCATATGTGGTACACATGACGCCCGAATCGGCAAAAGAATGTCCGCCGGGACACTTGATGCAGTATGCATCCTCCGAAAAACCGATGTCCGAAAGAAAACGTTCTTTCATGAAATCGAGAAAAGGCTTGCCGGTTATTCTTTCAACTATCGAGCCGAGCATATAAGAAACCGGACTGTCATATTCCCAGATGGTTTGCGAGAGATATTTGTGCTTTTGATTAAAATAAAGCTCAAGTCTGTCATCCGTTCCCGAATAGAACCAGTTTCCGAGAGCTGTCTGACAGGTGGACATGGTGAGAGTGTCGCGGATAGTCATCTCGGAAAGCTCTTCGTCACAGTTTTCGTCTGTCACATATTCCGGGAAATAGCTTACAAATTTATCATCAAGCGAGATCTTTCCGTCGTCTATGAGAAGACCTATGGCGATGCCCACGAAGCTCTTTGAAACCGAATACATTCGGTGCTTGAAATTACGGTCAAAGGGGGCATAATGGGTTTCGGAAATGATGTTGTTTCCACGCGCCAAGATGAGTGAATGGGTGTTGAGGTTGCTTTCCTCAAGGGTCTTTATGTAATTGAGAACGACTTCCGAGGAAATGCCGGCGGCTTCGGGGGTGATTCTTTCAAACATTATTGTTTCTCCTTGCATGATAATTTTTCCGTTTTTAGTATAGTACAATTTTTTTGGTTTGTAAAGAGGCAAAAAGAGATTTTTGAAAAGACAAGAACAAAAGTTTGATTTGCTCTTGACAAAAGAACAAATGTTTGGTATAATATAGAAACAGCAAAAAGCTTCTCTTAAAAAAACACCCTTCGGGCGGAAACACGCAAAAATGCGGAATTATTGAGAGGAAAGGAGAAAGGAAAAATGATATCACCATTTACAGGAAAGTTCACCGTCACCTGCGAAAGAGGAGACAGAATACTTTTCGGAAAAAAAGAATACCACAAGGGTATCGACCTTGTGGGCAGAGAGGACACCACGGTTTATGCGGTGGGAAAAGGGCAGGTTTTTACCCTTTATGAAAAGAACGGCTTCGGGAAATACATACGCCAGCTTTTGCCCGACGGAAGAAGAGTATATTACGCTCATCTTGATGAGTATTACGTTAAAAGCGGAAGTATCGTGGACATCGGCACGCCTCTTGGAAAGATGGGGTCCACCGGCAGGGTGACGGGAGCACATCTGCATCTTGAGCTTCGTCCCGCAGGCTTTTCGTCAGAAAGCCTTGATATATGTGAATTTTGCGGTATTCCCAACAAAAAAGGCGCATATGAAGCTGAAGCCGAAAAGAATTTCAGCTATGATATCCTTGTGGATGCCTTGATAAAATGCGGAATCGTGACAGAAGAAAACATGGTATCATGGGAGCTGATGCTGTCGGAGCGCGCTCCTCTTAAAACCAAATATGTGAGAACTCTTCTTGAACGGTGCTGCGAAAAAATAATTGAACTTGAAAGGAAAAAAGAATGAAAAAAGAAGTTATTAAAACAGTTTTTTCGGCGGCTTTTTCTGCTGCCGCCATATATATGAAAGAGCTTGCGCTGCCGGTTGTCGTGCTGCTTTTTGCCATGTGTGCCGATTATATAACCGGCATGATAGGTGCGTATATAAACGGAGTTCTGTCAAGCAGGGAAGGAATCCGAGGCATTGTGAAAAAGCTCTGCTATATGTTTGCCGTGGTCTGCGGCATCATTGTTGATTATGTGTTGATGAAGACCACGGGAAGCTTCGGTGCCGCAGGAGGAGAGATCTGCTTTTTCGGAACGCTTGTGACAGTCTGGCTGATATTGAATGAGGTGGTCAGTATTCTCGAAAATCTGTCGGAGGTGGGAGTGCCTTTGCCCGCTTTTCTGAAAAAGATCACCGAAAAGCTCAAAAAAAGCACAGAACAAAAGGGGGACTCGGAGGAATAAAACAAAAAGGGCGCCGCGCAGCCTTGTTTTGTTACACTTTCTATCGATTTTTTTGTAAAATCTGCGATTTTACAAAATTTCTCTTTACATATTTTTCGTTTTGTTCTATAATATGAGCATAAGCTTTCGAAAGGAGTTTTTGGGAATATGTCGAGTTCGTTTTTTGCTTTTGCGTTCAGAATGAAATATATCAACCGCTGGGGTCTGATGAAAAATTCGAGATATGAAAATCTCACCGAGCATTCGGCGCAGACTGCCATGATCGCCCATTGCCTTGCGGTCATCGGAAACAAGATATACGGCAAAAGCTACGATCCCGATCGCATCGCGCTTTTTGCGCTTTATCACGATGTTTCCGAGCTTGTGACGGGAGATCTTCCGACCCCTGTCAAATATTATAACGACGATATTCTCAAAAGCTACCGCGAGATCGAGGATCATGCCAAGGAGCAGATCCTGAGAAAGCTTCCCGACGAGCTTTATGACGAATATTGCGACATAATCAACGAGAACTGTGCCCCTGACGAAAAAAAGCTTATCAAGGCGGCAGACAAGCTTTGCGCTCTCATCAAATGTATCGAAGAGGTGAAAAACGGCAATTCGGAATTTACCAAAGCGCATGAGAGCAGCTTTTCCGCGGTGGAGGCCACAGATCTTGATGAGGTGAAATATTTTATAGACAATATGCTTCCGGCGTTCTATCTTACGCTGGACGAGCTTTGAAAAAATAAAACAAAACGAAAGAGAGGAACCAATTTATGGCGCTCAAAATCGGCGCAATGGCTGAATCCTTCAGAAAAGAGACTTTCCGTGAGGCTGTCGAAACCGCCGCAGGTCTCGGAGTTACGGGTATTCAGGCTTATATCACTGACAGAAGCCAGCTTCTCCGCGTTGACGAAATGAACGACGCGAAGGTCAAGGAAGTTCTTGACATCATGAAGTCCAACGGACTCATCTTCTCTGCTATCTGCGGAGACATGGGCTACGGCTTTGAAGATCCCGAACAGAACCCCAAGTATATCGAAATTTCCAAGAGAATCCTTGATGTGGCAAAGAAGCTTGAATGTAACATTGTTACAACTCACATTCATCAGGTTCCCGAGGCTGACAATGCAACAACAGAAGTTCTCCGCAAGGCGTGCAACGAGCTTGCCTCCTATGCCGACAGCATCGGTTCGTGTTTTGCTCTTGAAACAGGTCCCGAGCCCGGTTCAAGACTTGCAAGATTCCTCGGCTCTCTTGATGCCAAGGGCGTCAGAGTAAATCTTGACCCTGCAAACCTTGTTATGTGTGCAGGCGACGATCCTGTTGATGCTGTTGAACATCTCAAGGATTATATCGTTCACACCCACGCAAAGGACGGAAGAAAGCTTTCTGCCACCGAGTATATCGAGCTTCCTCTCGGCACAGGCGACGTGCCCTTTGACGCATATCTCAAAAAGCTTGTTGAGGTCGGCTTTGACGGCTATCTCACCATCGAGCGTGAAGTTGGCGAAGATCCTTACGGAGACATCAAGCTCGCTTACGACTTCCTTTGCGAGAAGAAGGCAAAGCTTAATGTTTGAGCTTTCATATTCCTGCATACTTTTTGATCTTGACGGCACAGTCATCGACACAGTCGCTGACTGTGCCTGTGCAATTAACCGCACAATGGAATGCTTTTCTTTTCCGAAGCATACGAACGACGAGGTGAGATCTTATCTCAACAACGGCGCCCGTATGCTTATTCGCCGTGCTTTGCCGGAAAGTGAATCGCAAAACGAGGCGCTTATCGATGAGGTGCTTGCTAAATATATCGGCTTTTACCGAGAATGCTGCACTGTTGATTCGAAGGTTTATGACGGCATCATGCCGATGCTTTGCGAGCTTGCATCCCGCGGTGCGAAGCTCGGTATTGTCACAAACAAGCCCGATGTTCAGACAAAGCTTATGATTCCGCACTATTTCGGTGATCTTTTCGGGTATTTTGAGGGCAACAGCGAAAACGCGCCTGTAAAACCCGATGCCCGCAGGGTTGACATGGCGCTTGAGGCACTGGGTAAAAAACGGAGTGATACCTTTTTCGTTGGTGATTCGTATGTTGATGTTGCCACGGCAAAGAATGCGGACATTCCGTCTGTGGGAGTTGCCTGGGGATTTGCGGGAGTTGCAGGCTTTGAAGGAAATATGCCGACAAGGATAGTATATTCTCCGTCGGAGATTGTAGAGATTGCAAAAAAAGGTTTTTGAAATGCAGATTTTGAACGACAGAAAGATAAAAGAAGTTTTCTCAAATCTTCCGCAGATTGAGACATCCCGTCTTGTTTTGCGAAAAATTGAACCGCGCGATTGTGCAGATATGTATGAATATTCATGCCTTGGAAAGGTCACCGAATATCTCACCTGGAATCCGCACAAAAGCGAAAAAGAGACCGAGCGCTATATAAAACTGCTCGGCAAAAAATATGACAAGGGTGCCTTCTGGGACTTTGGACTTGAGCACAAGGAAACAAAAAAGTTCATCGGTACCTGCGGTTTTACATCCTTCGATCAGGATGAAAACTCCGCCGAGATCGGCTATGTGCTTTCTCCCGATTTCTGGGGATGCGGTCTTGCGGTCGAGGCGTGTGCTGCGGTTTTGAAATTCGGCTTTGCGGTATTTGACATTGACCGCATCTGTGCGCGGTATATTGACGGAAACGATTCGTCAAGACGGGTGATGGAAAAGCTCGGCATGAGCTATGTTACCACCTACAAAAATTCCTATTACATAAAAAACGAATACAAAACTGTTATCGAATACGCCGTCACAAAGAAAGAATTCTTTGCGGCGCAAGCCATAAATAAAAAGGACTGATTGATTTGGCAAGCTACGGACTTTGCGGGCAGAGGCTCTCGCACAGCTATTCCGAGATAATACACAAAATGCTGGGCAATGACGAATACCGTCTTCTCAGCATGACAAAAGAGGAATTCTATTCTTTTTTTAAGGAAAGACAGTTTTCCGCCGTTAATGTGACTATCCCCTACAAGACCGACGCATATGCCCTTTGCGACACTGTTTCCGATGAGGCAAAAATGATCGGCTCGGTCAATACCGTCGTCAACAAAAACGGTCATCTTTACGGCTACAATACCGACATTTTCGGATTTATATATATGCTTGAAAAGGCAGGAGTCGAGGTGAGCGGCAAAAAGGTGCTGATACTTGGCACCGGAGGCACGAGCCTTACGGCAAATGCCGCCTGCAAAAAGCTTTCGGCAAGCAGCATCATCACCGTGTCAAGACGCGGCGAAGTCAACTACGAAAATGTATATACCGACCATTCGGACGCGCAGGTCATCATCAATACCACCCCTGTCGGAATGTATCCGTCAAACGGAGCGTCTCCCATTGATATTTCAAAATTCCCGAAGCTTTCGGGGGTTGCCGATGTTATCTATAATCCGGGCAAGACAAGGCTTCTGCTTGATGCCGCAAAGAAAGGAATTCCCACAGCGGGAGGTCTTTCGATGCTTGTGGCACAGGCTGTGGAGGCTGACAGAATATTTTTTGATAAAGAAAATGTTGATGTGCAAAATACCACAAAGCGAGTTCTTGAAAAGATTGAAGCGGGAGTACGCAACATTATACTTATAGGTATGCCCGGTTGCGGAAAATCCACGGTGGGCAAGATACTTTCGGAAAAGCTTTGCCGCGATTTTTTTGATGCCGACGACTATCTGACACAAAAAGAGGGAAGAAGTCCTGAAGATATAATCAAAAACGATGGAGAGGACGCTTTCAGAGCTCTTGAAACAAAGACACTCTGTGACATCACAAAGCTGTCGGGCAAGGTTATCTCCTGCGGAGGAGGCGCAGTTTTGCGCCCCGAAAACCGCGAGCTTATCGTGCAGAACAGTATTTGCATCTACATAAAACGCCCGATCGAAAAGCTTGCCACTGCGGGAAGACCGCTGTCGGCGGGAGGCTTCGAAAGACTTGAGGCGCTTTTTGAGAAGCGCGATCCCCTGTATTGCGAATGTGCCGATTTTTGCGTTGACCTTGAGGAGGACAGCGAAAAATGTGCCGAAAAGATCATCGAAAGGTTTGGTTTTGAAAAATGAAGCTTCTTGTTATAAACGGTCCTAATCTCAATATGCTCGGCATTCGTGAGCCGTCGATCTATGGCAAAAACACTTATGCCGACCTTGTGGGCATGATCGAAGAGCACGCAAAAAATATCGGTGTTGATGTTGAATGCTATCAGTCAAACCATGAGGGCTGCCTTGTGGACAAGATTCAGGAGACATATGGAAACACCGACGGAATTGTCATCAATCCCGGTGCTTATACCCACACAAGCGTTGCCATTCTTGATGCTTTGAAAAGCGTGGGAATCCCCACGGTGGAGGTGCATATTTCGGATGTGGATTCGAGAGAGGAGTTCAGAAAGATCTCCTATATAACCCCCTATTGTGTTAAGCGCATTACGGGAAAAGGCTTTGACGGATATCTTGAGGCAATGGATTTTTTGAATAAGTAATAAACCATGAATGTATTACCAAGGCGAAAAAGAAATCAGTTGGCATGATATGTAATATAAAAAGGAACTGTAAAACAAGCTTACAGTTCCTTTGATTTTTATATCAATAATCCAGCCCGTCGGGCAAAAATCTGTCGCCGCCAATGCCGTAGCAGTTGAGCCCTGCGCCGTAACGGAACATTCTGATTTTTCTGTTGACTGTGTCGATGTTAAGAATGTCAAAGGCGTTCTGAGTGGGGGTGCCGGGATATCTCATGACTCTTGCATCTCCGTAAAGCGAGCTTGCCGAGCCGTTGAGCGACCAGATAACATTGATGCCGTTTATCACTTCGTTTTTGTCCTCGTGATCGTGACCGAGGAGCATACAGATGAAATGGGGCTTTTTTTCAAGCTTTGCATAGCGCGAAAAATCGACGGAGAGCTTGATATCAAAGAAGTGGTTGTCCTCCTGCACAAGCTCGCAGGAATATTTGTCCGCGTTTTTGAAAGCCGAGCAGACAGAAAGAAACGCTTCATTGGAATTGAGATGGTAGCCGAAATCCACGGGGAACATATGGAAGGTGACGATAACTCCCCAGTCCTTTTCTTCTTTGTCATCAAAATCAAGTGCCGCATTCGCAAACCATTCAAGCTGTTCGCACGACATGAAGGAGCCGTACTTGCTGAAATATTTCACAAAGCCCCTTTCGTCTGTGACGCTTCTGTCGGTGTCAAGAGCATCAAGAGAGATGATGCGGATTTTGTGCTTTTCGATGTCAAAATAATGCCAGGTGGAGTGGGAACCGTCCTTTTTGGTCTGACGGACAATGCCGTATTCCTTTTCGGCAAAGTCAAAGAACATCTCTGACCAGTCATCCGAGGTGAAAGCGTTTTCGGGAATGTTTTCCGAATCATTACTGTCGTGGTTGCCGATGGCATAAACGACGGGAGATTTCGATTCCTTTACGGCATCGAAAAACTTGTTCATCCGTGCCTTTGCATCGTCTTTCTTTATAAGATTCCAGGGGGTGATGGCATCGCCTGAGTTTATGACGGCATCGAACTTCACGGGAGCATGTTTGCATAGCGCATTGTGCGATGAACATTGTCAAGGCTTTCGTCGGGGTTTGCAAAATCCACATGACTGTCGCGGAAATAGACAAAATTTGCCCGTTCATAGTGGTCGTTGCTGGTGACGGTCTTTTTTGGAGTGCCGACAGAATAGGGGAGAAATCTTTTGTTCAGCGAGAACTCCTCCATGTCGCAGACAAGATCATAGTATGTTTTTGGTGATTCTTTCATGTTGCTCCTCCAATTAATTGTTTTTGAATATAAAATCCGGCAGATATAAGGCGCTGAAGATAGTTTTTGTTATGCTGAGATTTCCTCGAGTTTCTTTTTTGTCTTCGAAAAGAACCAAAGGAACATTATCACATTAAGAATCGATGTCAGCGCCCAGGTGACGGGATAGGAAATGTAAAGCGCAAAACCGGTGGGGAACATTTCGAACACAGTTTTACACCAGATGACACGAAGAACACAGGTGAAAACCACTGTGTTGACAAGGGCATGGATTGCCATATTGACGGCACGCAAAGCACCTGTGCCGACCTCCATGATGCCGCAGATGAAATAGGGAAGGCAGGTAACAAGCAGTCTTTGTTTTCCGTAAACGACAGCAGCGGGATTGTCCTTAAGGAAGATACCCAGCAAAGGTTCTGCAAAAAGACATACAAGACCACCGAGGAGCATTCCCACAGAAACCGAGATTGCCATGCAGTAGATGAAGGATTTTTTGATGCGGTCATATTTCTTTGCGCCATAGTTCTGACCGCAGAAGGCAAGCGCTGTATGGTAAAGCGAGTTCATCGACATATAAACAAAGGTTTCGATGGTTGAAGCCGCAGTGCTGCCTGATACTGCCGCTTTGTTTATGGAATTGACGCTTGACTGGAGAAGAACATTTGAAATACTGAAGAGTGACGATTGGAGTCCCGCAGGAATGCCGATATAAAGAATGCTCACAGCCTCCTGCTTGCAGATGCGAAGCTTTTTTGGCACAAGCTTGTAACAACCGTCGGTGGTCATAAGGCAACGCCGTCAACACTCATATCAAACACCGTGACGAAGAAAATGTTCAGAATAACATTGACACCCCCGCCGATCATGAGATAGATCATGGGACGCTTTGTGTCTCCGATGGCGCGGAGTATCGCGCTTCCGTAATTGTAGAGAGCAACGACAGGAAGACCCGCAAAGGATATTTGCATATAAAGCACCGCTCCGTCAAGCACGTCGGGCTGAGTGTCCATGAGAATGAGCAGGGGCTTTGAAAGAGTGATTCCGAGAATTCCGATGATGACGCCAAGGATGGCGGATATTGAAATGGAGGTATGTACCGCGCGTTCAACCGCCTGCTTGTTGCCTGCGCCGAAAAGACGGGCAACGACAGAGCTTGTTCCCACAGAAAGTCCTGTGACAAAGCAAAGGATCAGGTTTGAAAGAGCGCCGGTGGAGCCGATCGAGGCAAGCGCGTCGGCACCGTTCTTTGCAAACTGTCCTACCACCGCCTGGTCGGCGGCGTTATAAAGAGTCTGCAAAAGATTTGTCAGCATGACAGGGATGAAAAACACAACGATTTTTGAAAAAAGCGGTCCCTGACACATATCGATTTCGCCGCTTTTGTTACGCTTTGTATTAAGCATTTCTATGCCTTTCGGAATAAAAAAAGATTCGGCAGAAAACCGCCTTAACAATAGTTTATCAGAAGTTTTTCAAAGTCAACACTTTCGGGGAAAATTCCATTTTTTCGCGAAAAAAACTATCGAAAAAAAACAAAAATGAGTGGAAAAAAATGAAATAGTATGCTATACTATAAAAAACGAAAACTAAAACAACGGAGATTAACTTCAATGAACAACACCCCAAACAAAAAACGCTCAAATTCGGGCGTTGACTCAACGCTTTTCCTCATTTTGGTGATAGTGATTGCCGTCATTGCAAATATTTTTATTTTTTCAAATCTCAAATCCCAAAAAACTCCAATGGACAGCGCCGATCTCAGGATCGATACAGATGTGGTTGAAAAGGACCCCACACCCTCATCGGAAAATCTTCCCGACACTCCAAAGGTTATTATTCCTGCAAACTACAAAGCCTTGAATGTGGATTCGGGCGAGATACATTTCGGCGAGCTTGTTCTTATCAACGGCGATTACGCCCATGTGGCAGACGGTGTGCACAATGTGACCGCTTTCGAAACGCCTGTTGATGTTTACGCCAACAAGAATAAAAACTATTCGGTCAAGGATATGTCTATCGACTTGAATCCCACCGTTATCGAGAATCTCAATCTGATGTTTACCGACTATG
Source organism: Eubacteriales bacterium (assembly GCA_045532035.1). Taxonomy (GTDB): domain Bacteria; phylum Bacillota; class Clostridia; order Oscillospirales; family CAG-382; genus UMGS1052. The sequence goes on from JAZSFD010000066.1 coordinate 14,955, forward strand.
TGGCTTTTTCGGGAGCGGCAGACGTTTATATCAACGCAGCTTACCGCACACATGAGGAACAGCAGGCTATCTTGGAAGCCAAAGGCGATACCATTGCGGCACTTCCGGGTTATAGCGAGCATCATTCGGGCTATGCTTTTGATGTGGCGGTACACGCCGGCGGAACGTACAGTGCCATTTCCGACACGGGACATTACACCTGGCTTCCCGAAAATTGCAAAAAATACGGCTTCATCCGCCGCTATCCCGAGGGCAAGACCGATATCACAGGTATTGTCTTTGAGCCCTGGCATTACCGTTATGTGGGAGTTCCCCATTCTTATTACATCATGGAAAACGCCATCACTCTCGAGGAATACACAAAGCTTCTGAAAAGCTATACCCTCATGGGCGAGCACCTTTCGGTCACGGCAGGCGAAAAAGCTTTCGAAATATACTATGTACCTGCAACAGGCGGTACAACAGAAATATATGTCCCCACCGACAGACCCTATTCGATCTCGGGAAACAATGTTGACGGATTTGTCGTTACGGTAGAAAACATTTCTGTATCTGCTGACACGCCCGCAACTTCCGAAAATACGGAATCACTTTCATAAAATACACTTCTTTCCGCATATTTATTCATTGTAATGTCTTACAATGGGTGATAATTGATGAGAAGAAGCGGAAAAGAAAAGCTCCCGGGCGATGTGCGTGACGAAAGAGCGGTGCGCATTGCCGAATATATCATCTCTGTCGGCGCAACGGTGAGGGATGCCGCAAAGGTTTTCGGGGTCTCAAAATCCACAGTGCACAAGGATGTCACATCCCGACTTTGCGAGTGTGACAAAGAGCTTTTTGATAAGGTGAACCGTGTGCTTTCCAAAAACAAAGCCGAACGCCATCTTCGCGGAGGAAAGGCAACAAAAGAAAAATATCTGAAAAATAAATAAAGAGAGGTAAAAGAAAATGCCGCATATCAGTGTTAAAATGATCGAAGGAAGAAGTGAAGAACAAAAGAAGGCTCTTGCCGATGCCCTTGAAAAGGTTCTGTCCGAAACTCTCGGCTGTTCTACACAGTGGGTCACACTTTCAATTGAAGATTATAATGGAGAACAATGGCAGGAGGTCTTCAAAAAGGAAGTCACCGACAACGAAAAGAACCTTTATAAAAAGCCACAATACGACCCCAAGATATTTATTTGAAAAAAGGAGAAAAAAGTAATGGATTACATCAAGAATTATCACAAATCCTTAACCGATTTCCATGTGAATTGCGAAAAGCCCAGAGCATATTTCATTCCCTTTGAAAGCGAAAAGAAAGCTCTTTCGGGAAAAAGAGGCGATTCGGCATATTTCAAGTCGCTTTGCGGCAAGTGGAATTTCAAATTTTTCGACAGCATAAACGACCTTGATGAGGATTATACTGCCGAAGATTATGATATCTGCGATTGCGGCTGTTTCGATGAGATCGATGTTCCGCGCAACTGGCAGACAGTGCTTGATGCAGGCTACGATGTGCCGAATTACACCAACATCAGATATCCTTTTCCGTATGATCCACCCCATGTTCCCGAAGATAATCCTTGCGGAGTTTATATCCGTGATTTTTATCTTTCCGAAAGCTTTGCCGACCGTCATGTATACCTTAATTTCGAGGGTGTTGACGCGGGATTTTATGTCTATCTCAACGGCGAATTTGTCGGTTATTCCTCGGTGAGCCACGGGGTGAGCGAATTTGATGTTGCAGGTCTTGCCCGCGAGGGACGCAACCGCCTTTGTGTCATTGTTGTCAAATGGGCGGCGACAAGCTATGTCGAAGATCAGGATATGTGGAGAATGTCGGGCATTTTCCGCGAGGTCTATCTGCTTGCAAGAGGTGAGGATCGCATCTGCGATTTCTATGCAAGACAAAAGGTCTTGGAAGATCTTTCGAGTGCCGTGCTTTCTCTTGAAATTGAAAAAACAGGCAAGAAAAATGCAGAATACAAGCTTGTTTCTCCCGAAGGCGAGATCGTTTCCGAAGGAAAATGCGACAAGAACACAGAGATCACAGTCGATGCCCCCGCACTCTGGAGCGATGAGACTCCGGTGCTTTATACCCTTGTACTTTCCTGCGGCGACGAAGTGATCGTCAAAAATATCGGCTTCAGAAGATATGAGATCAAAAACCGCATTGTTTATATCAACGGCAAAAAGGTCAAGGCGCGCGGTGTAAACCGACACGATTCCCATCCCATTCTTGGCCACACAACACCTTACGATCATTATCTCAACGACCTTTATATTCTCAAGGCGCACAATGTCAATATGATAAGAACCTCCCACTACCCCTCGGATGCCCGCTTTATCGAGCTGTGTGACAAGCTGGGATTTTATGTGGTGTGTGAGGCAGACCTTGAAGCTCACGGCGCCTGCTATTCGCGCAGCGGCGACAGAAACGATATTTCCGATAATCCCGAATGGGAAAAAGTGTATGTTGACAGAGCACAGCGCCTTTTTGAGCGTGACAAAAACTCTCCCTGCGTCATTTTCTGGTCGCTCGGCAATGAAGCGGGTGTCGGATGTAACCAGTGCAAGATGGTTGAATACATCAAATCGAGAGATAAAGATGTTCTTATTCACTATGAGGGTGCTTCGTCGCCGTATACTATTGACAGTAATTACAGAGATAACAACGGAATTGCGCCCAAAAATATTTCTGTTGAGCAGCTGAACGCCATATCCGACATGGAATCGCGTATGTATCCGAGTGTTGCCGAAATGGAGGATTATCTCAAAAAGGGCAAAAAGGCATATTTCTTATGCGAATATTGCCATGCCATGGGCAACGGCCCCGGTGATCTTGCGGCATATTGGGAGCTTATCCGAAAGCATGATAATTTCTTTGGCGGATGCATCTGGGAGTTCACCGATCATTCGGTACAGATTGATGTTGACGGCAAACCGGGCTTCACTTACGGCGGAGACTTCGGCGATCACCCCAACGATAGTAATTTCTGCGTTGACGGACTTGTATATCCCGACAGACGCATCCACACAGGTCTTCTTGAAGCCAAGAAGATATATCAGCCCTATTATGCCGAGCTTGTTGACTTTGAAAAGGGTGAGGTGAAGATAACCTCCCGCCGCTATTTCACAAGCCTTTCCGATCTTTCGCTTTGCTGGTCGGTGGAATGCGACGGAAAGTCGGTGCTTTCGGGAAATGTTCAAAAGCTTGACATCGCCCCCGGCAGAAGCCGCAGCTTCAAGCTTTTTGACGCATATGCTTTTGCAAAAGAGGGTGAATATACCCTCACTCTCCGCTTCCTTTACAACACCGAGCACTCATGGGCAAAGGCGGGCGAGGAAAACGGTTTTTATCAGTTCGAGCTCTTCACCGTATGTTCCGATGAGGAGGAAGAAAATGTTTGCTCGGCAGACCGCCTCGAATATGGCGAGGATGAGCGTTTTATTGAGATCTGCTGCGGCGAGACCTGTTATCAGTTCGATAAAGCCAAGGGAACTGTCTGCCAGATCGTCCACGACGGCAAGAGCATGATTGACGAGCCCTTGAGCCTTGAGATCTGGCGTGCTCCCACAGACAACGATATGTATATCAAAAACAAGTGGCGCGAGTGCGGTTATGACAAGATTCAGACAAGGGTTTGTGAAGCAGGACTTGCAGAACGCGGAGAGGATCACATCACACTTTATGCAAAGCTTTCTCTCGGTGCAAGAGCGTATACCCCCATTCTTACCGCTGATGTGACATATGTCTTTTCTTGTGACGGTTCCTGCTCGGTGGAGATTGATGTGGCGAAAAATGCTTCAAAGCCGTATCTTCCCAAGTTCGGAATGCGCTTTATCATGCCCGAGGGAAATGAAAGAGTCGAATATTTCGGCTATGGTCCGATGGAAAGCTATGCCGACAAGAATCTTGCCTCCCGTCTTTCTTATTATAAGACTACGGCGACCGACAACTTCGAGCCTTATGTTAAGCCCCAGGAAAATTCGTCGCATTTTGGAACAAGACGCGCCTTTGTCGGAGATCTTTTCGGTCACGGTATTGCTTTTGAAAATCTTTTTGACGGCGAGACCTTCAGCTTCAACGCATCCCATTTCCGCGCCGAGACCCTTTCGGAGACGGCGCATGATTATGAGCTTGTTCCCGAAAAGGCAACTATTGTCTGCATCGACCCGAAAATGAGCGGCATAGGCTCGAATTCCTGCGGCCCCGCCCTTGCAGAAGAATACCGCGTGAACGACGATAATTTCTCCTGCTCATTCAAGTTCAAGCCCGTATTTATCGACTGACGGCGTAACATTCCGTTAATAAACGCGGGATAAGACATTCCGCGACAGAAAATACTTCCGCAAAAGTGCCTTTTGCGGAAGTATTTTTTATTATAATATTTGATTTTTTTCTCAGGATGTATTATAATAATATATTAAGGGAAAGTGTTTTTTGAATATGGCGGTCAGCTGTCAAGGCTTTCGAGAAAATTGCGCATCTCGCCCGCGCTGTCAAAGGTGATGCCCTCTTTCAGGCTTTGTCTGTCGGATTGGGTAAGACGGGTAATGTCAAGAGGGTGGACCTCAAGAATATTCCCCGAGCTGTCAAAAACACCGATGCCGTTTTTGTATTCGGCAACTATCCTTATGTCGGTGATGAACGGAATGTCTCCGGTGCTTGTCTGCGTCACAGATAATGATGCCGTGCCGTCCATATCTGACCGGACTTCGGTTTCTGACGGCGGCGAGAGGGAATAGCTTTCGAAATGCCCGATGAGAAAAACACAAAGAAAAAGAAATGCCGAAAACAGAAAAAAAGGAAGAAGCTCCAAAAGGAGTTTTTGCAAAAATATCTTTTTTGGTTTCATAATGATCCCTCCGGATAAAAATTACTTTTCGGTGCTATTTTTCCACATATTATAAGATTTTATACAAGTTTTGCGAAAGGAGCGGAAGTGTTGATGAATAATAACGCAAACGAAAACAGAAAAAACAGCATTAACGCCGACAACGGCAATACGGGTGCCACAAGAAAATTTGACACATCGGATATAAAAAACGCCGGAGAAGAGATAGTTTCGGGTCAGTCAAAGAACGGTTCTGTAAAATTACCCCCGAAAAAGAAGAACACGGAGGACAAGGTCAGAAGAGCTTTGAAGCTATCCCTTTATGCGCTTCTCACTTTTATGCTTATCGGTCTTGTGACGGGAATTTTTGTGGGAGTTTATTATATCAATTTCGTCAATGAAAATTTCATCAAGCCGTCGCAGGACTATGACATCGTCGGTCTTGAAACAAATCTCAAACAGACCTCCAAGGTTTTTTATACCGATGAGTTCGGAAACGAAGTTGAGCTTGAGGATCAGAGACTTCACGGCAACGAAAACCGTTCGTGGGTGTCGGTCTATGATATGCCCGCAAATCTGAAAAACGCTTTTATCGCCATTGAGGATGAGCGCTTTTACGAGCACAACGGCATGGATATAAAGAGAACTCTCGGTGCTGTGCTCGGATTTATCGGCGGAGATTCAAGCTATGGCGGCTCGACCATTACCCAGCAGCTTATCAAGAATTTCACAGGTGAAAACGATGCCACGGTTCAGCGAAAGATCACCGAAATCTTCCGCGCCATGAGCCTGACAAAGAACCGCTCGAAGGACGAGGTGCTTGAGATGTATCTAAACACCATCAACCTTTCCAACGGCTGTCATGGCGTTCAGGCGGCGGCAAACTATCTTTTCGGAAAAAATGTTGAGGATCTTACCCTTGTGGAATGTGCAAGCCTTGCATCGATCCCCAAATCCCCCTATAAATACAATCCCAAATCCCATCCCGAGGAGAACAAGGCACGCAGAGAAACAGTGCTTTTCAAAATGGAGGAGCTGGGACTCATAAACGAAGAGGAATATGAAGAGGCGCTTGAAACCGAGCTTGTCTTGAATATTTCCGAGGGCAACACAGATACCTCCGGAACGACCGAAGTATATTCCTATTTCACCGATGCTCTTATTGAACAACTTATAACCGATCTCAACGAGAAGTACGGCTATCCCAGAAGTGTTGCATCAAATATAATTTTCAACGGCGGTCTTGAGATTCACACCACTGTCGATCCGCGCATTCAGAGTATTATGGAAGAGGTTTATGAAGATCCGACCACCTTCAATAAAGTCGACGGCATCCAGCCCGAATCGGCGATGGTGGTTATGGATCCCTTCACCGGTGATGTAAAGGGTATCGTCGGCGGCAGAGGCAAAAAGACAGATAGCCGCGGACTCAACCGCGCTACCATGAGTAAGCGTCAGGTGGGTTCGGCAATAAAGCCATTGACAGTATATGCTCCCGCCATCGATCTTGGTTATGTGGAATACTCCACGATTATCGATGACACACCCTACAAATATCGTGAAGATACCGAAAAATACTGGCCCGAGAATGCGGGACGAGCATATCAGGGTCTTGTTACGGTAAATTACGGTCTTGCCCAGTCGCTTAACACGACGGCGGTGAAAACGCTTGACCTTGTGACCACCGAATATGCTTATTATTTCGGCAAGGAAAAGCTTGGACTTAAAAGCCTTGTGGAGGCGGATATTGACTATGCTCCTCTCGGACTCGGCGGTCTTACCAACGGTCTTACCGTTCTTGAAATGACAGGAGCTTACAGCATTTTCCCCAACGAGGGAGTGTATTCTGTCCCCCGACTTTATACAGTGGTTTATGACAACGAGGGAAATGTTCTTCTTGAAAACGAGATCGATCAGACTGTCGCCATTTCCCGTTCGTCGGCACAGCTTATGACAAAAATGATGGAAAATGTCGTCACCAACGGTACCGGTACAAAGGTCACCCTCAAAAACAAGGTCGATACCGCCGGCAAGACAGGTTCGACCAACAGCAACAAGGACCTTTATTTTGCGGGCTACACCCCCTATTATGTCGGTGCCTGCTGGTTTGGCTATGACGAGCCGAAATATATCTCAAACAGTGCTTTCCCCACAAACCCCGCCATGCTTGCATGGGATAAGGTAATGACAAGGATCCATGAGGAACTTGTTATAGGTCCTGCAGGAGAAAGCGGAGCAACACTTAGAGAATTTTCCGACGATGAGCTTGTCAAGGCGGAATTTTGCGGTGAAAGCGGAAAGGTGGCAACAGTTCTCTGTGAATCCTTCGATCCCCGCGGCTCGAGAGTTCAAGAGGGCTGGTATATCAAGGGTTCTGTTCCGAGAGAAAAGTGTGACAAGCACATAATGGTCGAATTCTGCCCTGTTTCCAACGGTGTTGTGGGAGAGAATTGCCCGAAGGAGGGACGCAAGCAGTTTGCCCTTGTGGATGTCAGTGACAGAGATTTTTATATCGTAGAGGACCTGTATATTCAGGATACTCAGTATTCCTACCGCAAAATGCCTGCAAGTATTGCCCATTCGGCAGACGGAACACAGCCTTATTATTCAAGCCTTGCGCCCGAAGGAATGTTTACCGGAAGATCCCGTTGGGTAGATTTCCCCTTCAACCGCGGATGCGCCGTGTGCAATCATCCTGCCGGGGAAGAGGAGATAACAGAAGAATTGATAGAGGAAAAGACTGAAGAAAGAGCAGAAGAAAACACAGCAGAAAACGCAGAAGACACGAAAGAACCGACAACCGAGACAGAGAATGAAAACGGCATCACGCCGTCCGACAGCACAGAGGAATGACAAAATCATAAACTTACAAAAGAGAGAAAAAGAAGATGGATAAAAAAATCATAAAAGCTGTCCTGTCTGTCTGCGCCGCGGCGGGATTCTTGTCCTCGTTGCTTGCACCGTGTTATTCCTCGGAGGGGCAGGTGTTTTCGGCGGCGGAAATGGTCGGAAAGTCTGAAATTGCCGAAGAAGTTGAGCTTTCAGCATCGAAATTCGAGGATGTTGACACAGAGGCCTGGTATTTTCCGTATGTTGATATGCTGGTGAAAAACGGCGTTATCAACGGCATATCGGAAACCGAATATTCTCCGACCGGAACTTTCAATGCCGCAGAGTGTGCGGCTGTCATCACCCGATATCTTGGGCTTGAGGAGTATGCACGAGAAAAACAGGCGCAGCTTGCACAGCTTGAAGCGGTAGGCTCTGAAAACTGGTATTCGGGCTATGTCCAGACCCTTTTTGATACAGGTGTTGTTAAGGAGGGGCAGTTTGGCATAACCTGCGAGGACGGTTTTGTGCAGATTATTTCCCCTGACGAATTTTCAAGACCGCTCAAAAGATATGAATTTGCGGTACTGATATCCCGTTCCTTTGAGATCAGCACAGATATCGTTTCGGCAAAAAGCTTTTATCCCGAAATAAATGACAACGGAAACTTTTTTATAGTCGGCGGAAAATATGACGGCACTGTGGAGTATTATGCAGGCGATATCGCCGATTACTGGTACATCGTGGAAGAAGCCCAGTGGGATGTGCTGAAGGCTTATTATAACGGCATTTTCAATGGCGACGAGGCGGGAAATTTCAACCCCGGAGCCGAGCTTACCCGAGCTGAGATGTCAAAGGTGGTGGCGGTGATTTCGGATCCGTCCATGCGTGTCCGCAAGGAATACAGAACGCTTCCCGCCGAGCTTACTTTTTCCGACGAAAGCTTTGTGACCGACGGCTGGGGCGAAAAAGCTCTTGACAGGGATGTGGCAAAGACAGCACTCCTCAAGGTGGCAGAGGGGATTTCGGCAGAAAAGAAAGACGAAAATCTTCGCGTGAGCTTTACCCCGTGTGCCTATCCGGAAGGATATTTCGCGCAGGCGCTCTTTTATGACAAGGCTTCCGGAACATACGAGCCTGTCGGGAAGACAGAGCTTTCGGACAAAGAGTCGGTTTCGTTCGATGCAAAGGAACCGAGCGTGCTTCTTGTTCTCAGAAACAGCTCGGATGCCACGGTTGAAGGTGCTTTGCGGGTGAATGTGGCATCAGACGGAAAGCTTTCGTATGACGATCTTTTCAAGCCTGTGATCTGATGCTTGCGTGTTGACAATAATTTGAAAATGTGATATAATCCATATAAGAACAAAATATTTAATCAAGAAAGGAATAATTAAAATGATCAAAACAACAATCAAGCTCACCTCCATCGGTGATGTTCAGAAATTTGTAAACGCCGTTGCCCGTTTTTCGGGAGATGTGGATCTTTCCTCGGGCAGATATGTGGTCGATGCAAAGTCGATCATGGGTATCTTCAGCCTTGATCTCATGCAGCCTGTCGAAATGACCATCCATTCGGACAATGCCGATAGTCTTCTTGCAGACATTGCGGAATACATTGCAAAATAAATAAATAAATAAGACAAGGGAGGCTGTGAAATTTTACTGCCTCCCGTTTTTTTGAGGGCTTATATGAACAAAAAGATTGCGGTCATTGCTTTTTCTCTTGCATTTCTGTGCTTTGTGATTCTGTGCGGTTTGTTTGTCCTCGGAAGAAAGCCCGGCATGGAAAAGGAATCGCCGCAGGATGACAGAAAGCAGGATTTTGGAGAGCTTTCGGTGACCTTTCTTTCTGTGGGAAGAGCCGACAGTGCTCTTGTTTCCTGTAATGGAATGTATATGCTCATCGACGGCGCAGATCGCTCGGATGCAAGCTATATTTCGAGAGCAATAAGACAGAGCGGCGCGAAAAAGCTTGATTATGTCATCTGTACTCATCCCCATGACGACCACATAGGCGCTCTTCTTTACATAGTCGGAGAATTTGAGGTGGGACGCATCTTTTGTGCCGATGTGCCGTACGGAGACGAGCTTTTCAAGGATCTTCTGTTTCAGGCTGAAAAGAAAGGGATAGAAACAGAGCATCCCGAAAGGGGAGAAACGCTGAGCCTTGGAGACGCATATGTTGTTTTTCTGTCATCGGGCAAAGTTTTTGAAAAGGAAAATGATATGTCGCTGATTCTCAAAATTTTTCACGGCGAAAACACCTTTCTTTTCATGGCTGATGCGGGACTTGAAGCGGAAAACGAGCTGATGTCCGACGGGATTTCCGTATCCTGCGATCTTCTGAAGGTAGGTCATCACGGAAGCATCGAATCGACGGGTAAGGAGTTTTTGTCAAAAAGCTCACCCGAATACGCTGTAATTTCGGTCGGAGAAAACAGCATAGAACATCCATCGGATCTTGTGGTCGACAGATTGATCGAACAGGGTATAAGGCTTTTTCGTACCGATGAGAGGGGAGATATTACCGCCATTTCGGACGGCAAAAGCATAAGCTTTAAGTTTCAAAAAGAATAAATTATAAATCGGGTCATAAACTCAGGTGTGCCCGATTTTTGTTATTTCGGAAAAACCTTTCCAAAACGGACACTTTGCCCCGAAAAATGTCCGTTTTGTTGATTGATTTCTTTTGCACTAAATGGTACAATCTATGTGAAAATAAATATTGGAGGGCTTGACAATGAAGATTGAACTTTCTGCAATCAAAACCGATTTCAAGGGTGAATACTGTTATGTCCACGCACTCGGAGGGATTACCGCTGACGGAGAATTTATCATAACCTGCCAGCCCTTGCGCATCACAGGCTGCGATATTTTTTACGGAATTGAAATGATAAAATCCCGCGATGGCTTCAAGACCCATTCGGGTATCATCCCCTGCAAAAATCTTAAAAGAACGCCTCATCTTGACAAATACGAAAAGGTCATCTGCGATATGACTCCTCTTTTTCATAAGAAAACAGGCAAGCTCATCATCACAGGCTCGTCGATAGTTTATGAAGATGACGAATTTCCTAAAGTTCCTCAACGGCATTGCGCCGCATACGCGGTGTATGACTCCGAAAAAGGCGATTTTGATGAATACAAGCTCATCATGTTCTGATCTTCAACCGCCATGCAAAGAAATATTTCTGCTATATGCGCGACTTTCACCCTGCCCGCACAAAATGCAGAGAAACTCTGAACGAGGAATTGGTCAGAGGTATATCTGTTATGGAATCTGCCGATCTTGTCAACAGGTCGGAGGCGAAAGAGATCAACTTTGTGGGCAACAAGGAGGATTATCCCCTTTATGTCAACAATGTTTTCCCTTATGTGTATGATGACAGATACTACATCGGTTTCCCCGTAAGATATGTTGAAAGAAAAGAATGGAACGATTCTTTCGAGCGTCTTTGCGGCAAGGAACAGAGAAAATACCGAATGTATGATGCCCCCATATGTGACCCTCGTTTCGGGCTTGCTATAACCGACTGTCTTTTCATGTCCTCTACCGACAACTACAACTGGCACCGTTTTGACGAGGCTTGTCTTACTCCCGGTTATGAACACCGCTGCAACTGGCTGTACGGCGACTGTTTCCCCGCTGTCGGCGGAGTTATTCCCACACCCGGAAGATATGAGGGCTATCCCGATGAGCTTTCGATCTATGTCTGGAAGCATCATTGGGGAGTGGCTCCCATCGTCAAGCTTGAGCACTTTGTGTGGCGCCGCGACGGTTTTGCTTCCTACAAGGCGGGCTATAACGAAAAGAAGCTTGTCACAAAGCCCTTCACCTTTGAAGGCGGCACACTTTCGATGAACTTTAAGACTTCCGCAAGAGGATATGTCGCCGTCCGCGTTTTTGACGAGAACGGAAATGCCCTTGGCGGCTTTTTCTCCTGTGAGCTTTTCGGCGATACCACATCAAGAATCATTGATTTTGAAAAGCCGCTTTCTATTCTTTCGGGAAAGGCTGTCTGCCTTGAATTTTCAATGTGCGACGTGGAGATTTTCTCGATAACATTTTCTGAATAATATAAAGAGGATAACATGAATTTCCTGAACAAAAAAACGATTTTCGGCCTGCCGCTTTATAAGCTTGTGCTGGTGGCGGTCAATATGGTTCTTGTAACATATTTTGCGATTTTTTACAAAGAGCCTGTCTTCAAGATGGTGCCCTTGTATGTTTCTGTCATCGTCATGCTTTTGCAGACCTCGGCAAACAGATACGCACTTCTTTTGGGATCGCTGAATTCTATCGTTTATGCTGTGGTCTATTTCGTTTTCATGAAAACACCCGGCGGAGGAATTTCGGCGCTTGCCATATCTTTTCCCATGCAGCTTATTGGCTTTATCAACTGGAGCCGCAGACCCTACGGCAATTCCACCGTGTTCAAGCGCTTCACCAAAAAGGAATATATCGCGTCCCCTTTTCTTTTTGCGGTAATCGCTGTCATATTCTGGGTTCTTACCGTAAAGCTTGGAATCTTTGAATCGGATTTTCCGATGCTCGACATCTTCACATCGACTCTCGGCACTTTTATCACAGCCCTTCAGCTCATGTCGTATGTGGAATATATTTATATCAACATCGCTTCGGGAGCTTTGCAGATAGTTCTGAATATGCGCATACTTCTGAACAACAATCCCGGGCATGCCACATATGTGACTCAATCTGTTTACACACTGATCTGCATCATAATAACAGCGTTCAGCATTACAAGACTTTATAAGGAACAGCGCGCAAAAGGAGAAACACGATGATTCAAAACATTTCGGGCAAAAGACAGCTCATGTGGGACAAGGAGCTTATCGACAAAAGCGAAAATGTAAAAGTGCGGCTTCACAATCCCCAAAGGCAGAATATTGCTTTTGTTGCCGATGCGCCGTGGGAAAAAATGTATTTCGGGTATATGTCAACCGTAAAGGTCGGCGATACATACAGGATCTATTACCGCGGCTCTGCTGACAGGGTCACTCAGGAGGATGTGGAAAACGCCGACGGCTAGCAGTTCCTCAAAAACGGGGTGGTCTGTGTAATAGAAAGTACCGACGGTGTTAATTTTACCCGTCCGAAAATCGGAAATTATACTGTTTTCGGTTCGGACGACAACAATATCGTTTACATGGGAGATCATTATATCGACAGCTTTTCGGTCTGGTATGATGAAAATCCGGATTGCCCTGCAGATGAAAAGTTCAAGGCGCTTTCAAGTCATGGCTTGTCAAAGGGCGCCGCGCTTCATTATTACAAGAGTGCCGACGGATATCATTTTGAGTATGTGGGAATTCTTGATCTGACAGGCGCTTTTGATTCTCTCAATCTTGTGGTATATGACGAAAAAATGAAAAAGTACAGGGCATACTACCGCTCATTCCACATGGAGGACGGCTCTGACTTTGATGTCAATATCGGTCGCCTTCGCGGTCACGCCTTCCGCGATATCAGAACCAGTGAATCGGTTGATATGAAAGTGTGGGAGGGAGGACCTCGGAAAATAACATACGATGACGGCGACGACAACCTTCAGCTTTATACCAACGGTGTCATAAAATATCACAGAGCCGATGTTTTTTATGGTATGGCAACAAGATATAACGACCGCAAGGATGACATACACAATCTAAAATATCTTCCCAATCCCGGAGGGGTACGCGATGAGCTTATTGCCATAGAGCAGCGTGAAGGTACTGCCATGACAGACTGCATAGTAATGCACTCTTATGACGGATACGGATTTTATCGCTCCGGGGAAGCGCTTGTTTCTCCAGGTCCCGAAAATGGAGATAACTGGTTTTACGGAGATTGCTATCCGGCGCGCGGACTTTTTGAAACGCGATCCCCTTTCCCCGGGGAACCGAATGAGCTTTCCTTGTATATGGGGTCAGGCAAAGGAAATATCGGAAGCAAAAAGCTGATACGCTATACCCTTCGCCTTGACGGATTCTATTCCTGGAACGCAAAAAGATCGGGCGGAAAAGTGCTCACAAAGCCGGTTGTGTTTGAGGGAGATTCGCTTTCGGTCAATTTCAGAACTTCGGCTTTCGGCTCTTTGCGTATAAGAATCTGCGACCAAAACGGGGTGTCCATCGAAGGCTATGACAGCCGTAATCTTTTCGGCGATTCGGTTGATCGACCTGTTGATTTTGAAAAAGACCTTTCGCTTCTTTCGGGAAAGACTGTTCGCCTTGAAATATCCCTTTCCGATTGCGACCTTTATTCTTTCAAATTTGAATGACAAATAAAACCACCCCAAGGGGTGGTTTTATGTTTGTATTACAGAGGTTTTTTGATTATCTGCGCATATCTTCGCGGAAACTCCTTCGGGGTGTTCTTTTCTTTTCTGATAACGATGAGGCAATGCTTTTTGTCGTCGTTATCCCCGTCATAAAAGTCGCAAAGGTCATAGTATATGATGTCCTCGACCTTTCCGCCAAGCTGAGAGATTCCTTTTTTTGCCATCGAAAGCTCGCTTTCGGGATTGGTCGTGTCTGCGGCCTTTGCACCCTTGTATGCCACAAAAAGTCCGCCTTTTTTCACAAAGGGAAGACAAAGCTCACAGAGCACGGGAAGATTTGCCATGGCGCGGGATACTGCAAGGTCAAAGCTTTCGCGCATTTCGGGCTTGTTTGCAGCTTCTTCTGCGCGCATGGGAAGAACTGTAGCCTTCGCGCCGAGCTTTTCGCAGGCGCTTTTGGTGAATCTAAGCTTTTTTTCGGTGCTGTCAAGAAAAGAAATGTCAATTTCGGGACGCGCAATTTTCAGCGGAAGTCCCGGAAAACCTGCACCGCAGCCCACATCAATTACCTTGCAGGAGTCTTTGAAAAGAGGGCTTGAAAGAAGTGCAAGCGAGTCGGCGTGATGCTTGATAATAACATCTCTCTCATCCCGCACCGCCGTCAGGTTTGTGTGGGAATTGTATTCGAGAAGATATTCGGTGAGAAGAGAAAAGTCGTCAATGCATTTTTCTTCAAGGCTGATATTGTATTTTTCACAGAAATGCTTTATAATAGAAGAATGAAGATTTTTGTCGGACATTTTGTCCCTCCTTATCATGTTTTTGTCGGAGACGGTATTTGATGAAAAAGCTTATCGTATCATTTTTTGAAAAAGAAAAAATCGAATACTTTGAAAGTGCCGAAATCTCGGAAAAGTATGTCTGTCTTTCGCGCAAGCTTCCGTCTTTTGCAAAATATGTGACGGTGTTTCTCATTCCGTATAAAACCGAGGTGAAAGAGCGCAACATTTCGTTTTACGCTGTTTCCCGGGATTATCATTTTTATATAAAAGAGCTTGGGGAGAAACTGAAAAACGAGCTTGAAAAATCAGGAATCACCGAAAAAATCGAGCTTTTTGCCGACAATTCGCCTTTTTTTGAAAGAAAGCTTGCAAAAGATCTGAAGCTCGGATGTATCGGCAAAAACGGTCTTCTGATAAACGAAAAATACGGAAGCTTTGTTTTCATCGCAGAGCTTGTGACCGAAAAAAAGCTTGAGCTTTCAGGCGCAAAGAGCGGGCTTGAAAAATGCTCGGGCTGCTCTGCTTGCCTTTCCGCCTGCCCGTCGGGGTGCCTTGGAAAAGAAAAAGGTTTTGCCGAATGTATGTCTGAAATCACCCAGAAAAAGAAGCTGTCGTCCGAGCAAGAGGAGCTTTTGAAAAAGCATTATCTTGTCTGGGGGTGTGATATCTGTCAGGAGGTCTGCCCGCACAACAGGTCGGTGAAAGATACTCCCATCGGCTTTTTCAGAGAAAACCTTGTGCCGACAGTGACAGAAGAGGTTATTTCTTCGATGGATGACTTTGAATTCTCGGAAAGAGCATATGCCTGGCGCGGAAAAAATGTCATCCTGCGCAACATCCGACTTTCGGATATATTATAACAGAAACAAAAGAAAAAATCAACAAGCGAGGCTGGACTTTTGAAAAACGATAAAAATGAAAAAATAAAGCTCGGCTGTGCCGTTTTATGCGAGGGAAAATATGATAAAATAAAGCTTTCGTCGGTCATCGACGGAGTCATCCTTACCACCGACGGCTTTTCTGTTTTCAACAATTCCGAAAAGCGAGCTCTTCTTAGAAAGCTTTGTGAATCCTGCGGACTTGTAATCATCACCGACAGCGACAAGGCAGGCTTTTTCATCAGATCGAAGCTTAAGGGAATGCTTCCGCAGGACAGAGTCAGGCACCTTTATATCCCACAGATCAAAGGACGCGAAAAACGCAAAAAGCACGATTCCAAGGATGGTCTTCTCGGTGTTGAGGGGATAGACAGTGCATCCTTGCGCGAGATAATTTTGCGCGCAAGGCTTGATGAGGGTTTTGCTGCTTCTCCAAAAGCTACGGTTGCTGCCGTTACAAAAGCACAGCTTTATTCCCTCGGTCTTTCGGGAGGTGACAACAGTAATGCGCTTCGCGAAAAGCTTTGTGAAAAGCTTGATCTGCCAAAGAGCCTGACGGCAAATGCCCTTGTTTCGGCGCTTCAGATGCTTGGAATATCTTTTGAAGATGTTGAAAAAGCAATGAATGAGATAAACGGTAAAAAAACAGCGGACTTTTTCCCAAAAGAGGCTTGTGAGATTCTCGAAGCTTTGAAAAGAGAAGGCTTTGAATGTTATTTTGTCGGCGGCTGTGTCAGGGATTATCTGATGGGCTGTGAGCCGTGTGATTTTGACCTGACCACCAATGCGTCAAGTGACCGGATAATAGAAGTTTTGGAAAAAAGCGGCTTTGACGCTTTTCTTGTCGGCGGCGATTGCGGAACGGTCGGTGCAAAGATGGACCGAAGCGATACCTTTGAGATAACTCCATATCGAGCCGAGGGAGAATACCGCGATCATCGACATCCCGACAAGGTCGTTTTTGTCAAGGATCTGAAGGAAGACCTTGCCCGTCGGGATTTCACTGTCAACAGCATGGCACTTACCTTTGAGGAGGACGGCTCGGAAACTGTTGTTGACATTTTTGACGGCAAAGGCGACATGGAGCGCAGACTTATAAAATGCGTGAACGATCCCAGAGAGCGCTTTGAGGAGGATGCTTTGCGAATTCTGCGCGCTTTCAGATTTGCCTCCCGCTTCGGATTTGAAATTGAGAAAAAAACCGCCGATGCCATTGTCGAAAAGAGCAGGCTTCTTTCGTTCATTTCGGGTGAGCGGAAGCAGGACGAATTGAAGAAAATGCTCGAAAAAGGCGAAATAGAACCACTTTTGACCCGATTTTCCGCAACATTTTCGGAAGTTGTGGGAAATTTTGTGGGAAACGGTGTTGACGGAGTAGACGGAGGTTTTTGCGAAAAGCTCTTTTTCCTGCTTCGGGAAAACCACAAAAACAATATTGTAAATACAATATCCGAGCTGAAGCTTTCAAAAGCCGACAGAGAAAGAATACTTGAATACAAAGATATTTTCGATTCGGCGGGCAAAATAAGCGCCGGGGAAATGACCGCAAAACACGGGTATGTTTTTGCCGAATATCTGAAAGCGTTTGGCGGTGATGAGAAAGCGGCAGAAATCTTTGAAGACCCGGAGCTTCCGAAGGAGCTGAAGGAACTGGACATCGGCGGTGATGATCTTGTGAGCCTTGGAATTTCGGGGAAAAATATCGGAAAGACCCTTTTCGCCCTGCTTGTGGCGGCAATCTCAAAAGAGGTCGGAAACAAAAAAGAGGAGCTTATCTCATATGCTCTGAAAATTACGGAGGATAAAAAATGAAAGTTTTGAAGATTGCGAGCCTTCTTGCGGCAGCTTTGATATGCCTTTCGGCATGCGGCGAAAAGAAAGAGGACTTTGAGGATACGACGGTAAAATTTCCTGATGAATACGCAAGCTCGGAGTATATCGAAGCCCTTGCAAATGAAAGCTATATCATGGAGGTCTCGCTTTTCCATGACGGTGTGATAATCTACAACACCGTGGCGCAGAGCGGCGGTGCCATCGAGAGCTATTCGAATGTGGGAGGAAGCATTTCCCACACCCTTTCTCTTTTGGGAAAGACCTATTTTCTCGACGACGAGCACAAGGTTTATTTTCTTGCCGACACTGCTGCAGACGGCGGACTTCAGAGCGGTGTTGACTATTCTGCGGCGCAATATATAGGCTCGGGCAGAGAAGTCCTTATGACAGGTAAGGAATGCGATTACGACGAATATCTCTGCAAGACAGGCGACGGCAAAGATTGCGGAGTAAAGCTGTATCTTGATGACAAGGGCGAGCTTTCGGCAATAGTTGATTATTTTGAAGATCAATCAATAGAACGCGATGTTTCATATTTTTCCACCGAAATTCCCGAGGGTTGGCTTGAAATTCCCGATGATTATGTTCTTGTCGATGAGGACACCTATTTTGAAGAGTATTACGGACGGTAATTTATGAGCACAGGCATTGTTTGTGAATTTAACCCGTTCCACAACGGGCATAAATATCTGATAGAATCGGCAAAGAATCAGACAAAAGATTGTGTCATCTGTGCCATGAGCGGAAATTTTGTTCAGCGGGGGGAATATGCCATTGCCGACAAGTTTTTGCGGGCAAAATGGGCTGTGGAAAACTGCGCTGATGTGGTTCATGAAATCCCATTTCCTTTTTCCTGTGCGACGGCTAAAATTTTTGCTCAGAGCGGTGTTTCAATTCTTGCGAAAGCGGGATGTGACAGTCTTGCTTTCGGAGTTGAGGACGGGGATTTTTTACCTGATGACTTTTTTGAGACAGCAAAGCTGCTTCTTGACGAAAAGACCGAAAAAGAGATCGGAAAGCTTGTAAAGCAAAACAAAAACATTGGCTATGCCGTGGCAAGAAGCTTATATGTATCCGAGAGATACGGCGAAAGATATGCAAGACTTCTGAATGCGCCCAACGCGCTTCTCGGGGTGGAATATGCCAAGGCGATTGTGAGATGCGGCTTTGATATGCGCATCTTTACGGTTGAAAGATGCGGTGCTGCCCATGACGGAAAGCCTTGCGGAAGCTTTGCCTCGGGAAGCTATTTGCGCGAGAATATTTCTGTCGGAGCTGTGAGTGAATATTGCCCGCAATCGGTGGAGAATTTGTCAACTATCGCACGGAAAGTTGATGACGGAAAGCTTTATGTCGCCCTTTGTGCAAGGCTTTTTACGACAGAAGCCGAAAGCCTTGCAAAAATTGCCGAAGTGCCTTATGAGTATGCGCTTAAAATGAAGCGCGCGGCGGAAAGCTGCGGAACATATACCGAGTTTTTTGAAAGCCTCAGAGCAAAGCACATGACCGATGCGAAGTTGCGCCGAATGGTGATATACACCCTTGCCGATGTAAAAAAAGAAGAGCTGTCGGCATATCCCGATGTGGCGAATCTTCTGGCTTTCGGAGAAGACGGCGCGAAGCTTTTGAGAAAGCTCAAAAAAGAAAACATGGCTTTCACCGTGCTTTCGAAGATATCCGATATCAAGAAACTGTCGGAAAAGGACAGAGCGGTTTTTGAAAAACAGCTGAGAGCGGAAAGATTGTTTGAAAGATTGCAATAACAAAAACAGAGCCATATCGGCTCTCAGACCACTGACAAACCCTATTTCAGAAGTGCCCATTGACATATTGCACAAAA
>JAZSFD010000010.1:0-22352 GCA_045532035.1 Eubacteriales bacterium
GACTCTGTTATAAAGTTACTTGTTGTGTTAGAGTTACCACCTGTGCGTGTAACACCACTTCCGCCAAGATCTTCGGATTTTGCAAGAAGCTCTTCTGTGGGTTCATACCATGTTCTGTTACCGTCGAAGAGAACATTCTGAGTAACAGGAAGCTCATCGTTTCTTTCGGGAAGTCCCGCAAAGTCAGTGCAGAAGAGGCTGTTGTGGAAGAACTCTTCGATTACCTGATAGTATACATAGTTATCGGCGTCGGTAAGATGTACGATATCGGTAGCATATATGCTCTTGAAGATGTTTGCATCATAGTTACAAACCTCAGCAAGACGCCTTCCAACAGGGAGAGAAGGAATATCGTAAACGATAGACATATCTTCATGAGCCTGAGCCTGAGTATGGAGCTTGCCTTGCTTGTTGGCAGAAAGTGTACCAGTATCCGAAACAAGGATGGTCACGATGTCGGTTTCAGGAAGTGCCTGCTTGATCTCGCGAACGATGGTTTCGTACTGAGAAGCAGCATTGGCATAGGAAGAACCGTAATACTTGTCATTGATCGAATATTCGAGGAATACAAGGTCAGGCTTGATAGCAATGACATCGCCCTGAAGTCTGTATGTTCCAAGGTATGTACCCGATTCACCGCACGCACGATTGACATTTGTAATTTCCGCATCCGGGAAATTGTCAATAAGCCACTGACCGATAAGAGCTCTCCAGCAGTCGGACTTGCCAGAGCCATTCGTTACAGAACCGCCAAAGTATGCAACCTTGAGTTCCTTGTCTTCGGTAAGCTTCTTGTATGTGTTGTTCAGAGGCTTGCAGTAGTTGATGTACTCATCGTATTCATGTCTGTCGTACCATGTTGCGGGAGCGATGTCCTCTGTCGAGAATTCATCTGCCACATATACTTTTCCGTCTTCAGCAACAGCGATGGGAGTCTTGCCGTATTCAGTCTTAACGCTGAACGCTCCGTCTGTTGTCGAAAGGTCAACACGTTCGCCGTTTGCGCTTTCGGTGTTGATGATCCAGACATTTTCGCCGGTAATATCAGTGTCGATAGTGCAGTTATTGCCGACGATCACAAATTCGTCAAAGCCTGTATAGGAATCGGATGTGATTGTAGCGTTTTCTGCAGTGATCTTAACAGAAGTTGCCTTGCAGGATTCAAAGGGATAAAGTTCGACATCGGTGCCGTTAAGAACCACATCAAGCTTTTCGGATGTGCCATTTTCGCCAAGGCAAAGAACATATCTGCCCTCGCCGAGCACAAGCTTTTCGGATGCGTCTTCGGCTCCCGTATGAACAGTTGCACTTTCTTCAAATACTGCATCTTCGCCCATTTCAAAACGATTTCCGTTTATAACAAAATTGGGAGAATCGGGAAGAACGATGTTCTTGAGAGTGAGGTTGCCGTAAAGCTCTGTTCTTGCGGGAAGCTCGAGAACTGCTGCCGCGTCTACGCCTTCGATTGTTACATAACCTTCGTAAGCTTCTGTCACATCATATGTTGCGGAACCGATAACGTAAACTGTACCGTTTTTGCCTTCAAGAGCTGAAACAGCATTGGAGATAGTCTTATAGGGATCTTCAAGAGTTCCGTTGCCGGAATCATCACCGTTTACGCCGTCTACATAGTAGAAGTTGGGGTTGATAACGATTGCAGTGAGAAGTCCGTTTCCGTCATCCTCCCAGCCGCCGAACTCATAGCCGGAAGCAAGAGAAGGTTCGGGCATATCGTCTGCACTGAATGTGTGAGCCCAGAGGACATCGACATCACCTGTGGGAAGCTCGATCTTGCCGTCCTTACCATAGTAAACATTAAGACCTTTCTTTGTCACGAAGTAAGGAGTCTTTGTGCCCTCGTATGTAAACTCGCCGGCAGACTCACCGAGATAAATGAAGTTTTCTTTATCAGTGTTGCGGATGACATACTTACCACCCTCGAAGAGGATCTTTACAAATCCGTCTGCGCCGTCGGGTGTCCAGTCATGATATTAACTGATGAAAGAAGCTGTCTTCCGTCGGGGAAGTAATAGCTGTTGCCGTTTGCTATGTAATTGAAAACAGAAGGTGTCTTATGAGGACTATCGTCATCGGAATGGTTAAGGCACCAGAATTCGCCGGTCTTAACTGTTACCGAAACATTGCCTACCACATAAGAGCCGTCGTCTTCAATACCGGAACCGGTGGACATCTGACGGAGAATACCGCCGTCGATAAAGATATCAAGTCCGCCTGTTTTCTGATTCAGCAAGGTTGTTGTCAGCTTATGGACAAACTTACCTCTGAGAACGATGCTTTCGTCCACACCGTCAAGATTACCTGCATAAATGGAGTTGTTCTGAGACTGATTTACAGTACCGCCGAGCTCAAGATAATGACCTGCGGTATAAATGCTTTGTGCAGCCTTAAAGTCAGCGTTGAGAACTGTCGGGCCCATAAGGGTGATCTTGTTGGAAGCACCTGCGATGGTACCGCCGTTATAAGATTCCCAATAGATTCTGTTTTCGTGAGCCGAAAGTGTAAGAGTTACAGCGCCGATAACATTAACAACGCCGTTCTTGCCGTTGGACTCAATAACTTCGATTGCCTTTGTTGTGGTTGCGAAAGCTGTTTCGGGAGTCAAACCGTCGTTTGTGTCCGAACCACCTGTTGCAGCAACATAGTATGTGGGAATGGAGTATACGAACTTTGCTGTGAGTGTGCCTTCGCCGTCATCTTCCCAACCTGCGAAGAGGTTGTATTCGTCGATGTCGCCGGGATTTACAGCAGATGCCTTTATGGCATCAACAGAGTCTGCATAAAGAACTGTGTATGTGCCGGGCTCAAGAGTGATGGTGCCTGTACCATAAGCGATAGTCTTCTTGTCAGCCGACTGAATATATGCATACTTGGCGCCGAGGATCTCGAATGTGCCGTAGGTATCGGTAACATCAAGAGTTCCGCCTGCGTTTGCGCCTGAGTTTACGATCCATGTAGCATCAGCCGTTACATTCGAAGGAACTTCGGGGAATACAAGTCCGTTATTGTTGATGATCTGGAGACCTTCGGCAATAGTTACTGCAGCCGCATTATGGTTTTTACCTGTTGCAGAGGGATAGAAGATTTTGTCGAAAGCATTGGAGATAATCGACAAACCGCCGTTGAGAGTTGTTGTGTATGCAGTATTTACATTACCCCAGTTAAACTGCGAATTGATCTCAGCGTGGTTGAGATAGATTCTTACGGGATCGGAGAAAGTGCCAGCTTTTCCGTAAGCACGAACACCGATACCATGGCTGTTCTTTTCGGGAACAACAAGCTTGCTGTTAAACACAAGTGTGCTTCCGGCATAAGATGTAGAGTCACCGCCGATGACGATGTTGGATTCTCTTTCATCAAGTCCGTTGAAAGCTATCGAGTTATAGAAGTCAACTTTAGCCTGATAGAACTTGACATTGTTAAATTCAGTGTAATAACCGTTTGTTTTGATTTCGCGGTCAACGTTTCTGGGACGGACAAGAGCAACATCTTCAAAGATTGTGGGACCGCCAAGACCCATGGCATGGTTTGCACCGATTTTGTCGGAATAAGCAAGATGCTTCATAGGTTTTTCTGCGTTACCCTCTTCATAATCATAACTTGTGATCTTAAGAGTTGCAAGGTGAGTGGGTGCATAACCACCGTTTTCTCTCCAGTAAGTGAATGTACCCTGAACAAGTTCGTTTCTTGTGGATATCTTGCCTGCATCACCAAACTTGCCTGTTTCTTCATCGATGAAATCTTCGTGTTCCATGATGTAAACGATAGCTGTATCGCCCGCGATGAGGCCATCGGCGTTGATAGATGCGATTACATCATAGACAGATGGTGCAGGAGTGTCGACTGTTCTACCGTCGCCTGTGCCGCCAAATACAACATAGTATTACTTGGTAACAGCTACCTTAGGTCTGAAGGAAGCGGTGAGAGTTCCGTCGCCGTTGTCAGTCCAACCATCAAAGAGAAGTCCTTCTTCTTCCTTGTCAGCTATTGCGGGGAGTTCGTTTGCGATGTTATCAATCGAATCTGTATAGCCGACTGTATATTTGCCGGAGTTTCCGATGGTGAGATAGTCTGCGTCGTAGTAAGCAATATCGGAATCGTCAGAGTATGCATAAGCATAAGGCTTGGTCGAATTAATCTTGAACTTACCGGTAGTATCGGTAACTTCAAGAGTTCCAGAATCCTTTGCAGAAGACATTACAAAATATCTTGCTGTACCAACATCAGAATCAGCATCCTTTGCCGCTTTATCAACTGCCGTGAAGTTTGTAAGAGCGGCTCCATTATTGAGGATAACCTGGATTGCGCCCTCGACAACAGCCTTTGTGTTGATCTTAAAGGCGGGAACAGTACCACTGTTCACAATGAGGTTTACATTCTTCTTATAAGTTTGAACAAATGTGTCATTTTTCAAAGCTGAAAGAATAACATTGTTTGAATTTCCGTTAAGCACAACAGTATGGCTGTTTTCATGAGTCATTGATGCGTTGTGGTTTGCGCTGTCGGAATAGCCGCCAAAACGGATATCATAGAAAATTTTGGGGTTATCAATCACAACAGTTCCACCCTCGTCAATGGTACCTGTGCCACCGCGGTTTGCGCCGGTGTAGAAAGGCGGAGCTTTTGAGATAATTGTTGCGTTACCGTCATTGTTAACAGCAATAGCATGGTCTGCGTTCGTGATTTCTTCGTCGCCGTTAAGATCCTCTGTTGCCATTATGGTACTCTTCAGGCGACGGAAAGTGATGTTTTTATATTCAACATCATGTCCCTGTGCATATACATCAGTATCATAGTCTGTACGGCAGTCCACGATAATGAGGTTTTCAAACTTTTCAGTACCACGTGAAATGAGTGTTGTGGGATTGTTTCCGTAAGGAACGAAATCGTTGTGCATATAAAGAACTGCACGGTTGTCCTCATCAGCCTTATAATTATATGTAGTAAAGGTGATCTTTGCGGTGTGGTTTGCACCATAACCATAGTTCATATAATTTGTCATATCGGTTCTCTTTATAGCAGCACCGACATCTCTGATTTCGCCCGAGTCGATGAGGTATACTGTGACTTCACTGTTTTCGTCGTGACCATCGGCATTGATTGATGTTATAACATCATAGATGTTGCCTGCGGCATTTTCAACGCTTGTACCGTCGCCTGTTCCGCCCGACTTGACATAGAAACTATAGTACTTGGGAGTCTTCTTATAGCTTGCGGTAAGAGTACCCTTGCCGTCGTCATCCCATTCAACGAATGCAACACCTGCATCGTTGGCGCCGGGAGTTGCAAGAAGATCTGTGTCCAGTTCATCCATCCAAAGAATGTTGCCATTATTAATATCGGGAAGTGTAATCTTACCGTTATAGGAGTAATAGACAGTTTTCTTGTCGCTTGTCTGATAGTAAGCAACCTTGTCGCCTGTTACATCATAAACACCATGGGTGGATGTGGACGAAACATAGCAATCGGGTTCTGCACTGCGCCAGATAGCTTCGCCGCCGTTAAAGGTTGCATTGCTTGTAACATAGTTAAGGAAGTTTGTTCTTGTTTGACTTGAAAATACGTGAGGAGTGATGTTGAAGAAAGAGTTGTTGTTGAACACAAGGGTAAGGAAGGCATTAGTTCCCTTTACAAAATCTGTACCTTCTGTTTTATATGTATTCGAAAATTTAAGTTCACCGCTCTTTACAGTAACTCTGAAGTTACCGAGGGTAGCAAGAGTTGTTGTGGAAGAAACTCTTGCGTCGGGACGGCAGTTATAAACGCTTGCACCATCAATGATGAGGTGTGCGTCTCCTCCCTGCTGTCCACCGATCTGTGCATGGAAATCAGCGAAATACTGACCCTTGAGCACAACGGTTGCAGGGGTCGCGGATTCAGAACCTGCATGAACAATATTTCCGATTGTATTTATAACACCGTCAATTTCAAGATAATGGCCGTATGTATAGAAGTTTACTGCAGCAGCGGTGTTTACATTGATGATAGAAGGACCTGAAAGATTGATCGTTCCGCCTGCCAAAGTTGCGGTGGAATTATAAGGAAGATACTTGATTGTGCCTGTGTGAGCCGCGTCGGTAAAAGTATACTTTGCACCGATCACGCCGATGACACCATCGTTTTCCGTGCCGATCTTTGCGATGGCTGCGGGAATTGTCTTGAGTGCTGTGTCGGGAGTGCGACCGTCGTTTTCATCGTTTCCCGATGCGGAAACATAGTAGTCTACATCCTCAAAAACAGCGGTAAAAACACCTTCGGAGGTTTTTTCCCAACGAGAGAAAGCCTTGCCGGAAGCTGCCTGAAGTGCAGCAAAAGCAGATGTGGGATTCTTCTGAGTTGTTGTAAACTTAACTTCGTGCGTACCTGCAGGAAGTGTGAGATATCCGTCTACAGAATAATAGATAGTATTTCCGGAAACAACATACGCTGTCTTATCGGAATCAACAGCAAATCTACCGGCTGTATCTGTGACATCAAGAGTGTTTCCTGCGGTGTCGGCGGTATAAACTACCCATTCGCCGTCGTCAAAAGTGATCTTTGAGCCAGCCCAGTCTACCCACGATTAGCAGATGTATCCATTTCTGCATTTATTTCAATGTAATGACCATTGGTCTTAAGGTCACGCTTACCCGATAACGGAACCTCAATAACAGACGTACCGTTAATAGAAATCGCAGAGTTGATTGCTGCTGTATCGTCAGCTGCAGCATATGTAACAGTGTTTGTGTGCGCAACATCTTCGAAAGCAACAGAACCCGAAATATAGATGGTTCCGTCCTCGTCGAGATTAAGAATCTCAAAAGCCTTTGCCATAGTAGCAACGGGAGCATCGGCTGTACCTGCCGCGGTATCGTCGCCCGAAGCCGAAACATATACGGTTGTATTTGGAGCAAGGATGGTGAAAGTGATTCCATCAAGAGCTACCTTATATCCATCGCTCTGCCAGTACTTTGCTACATAAGTTCCGGGATTGCTTGCCCAGTGCTGTTTTGAAAAATCAGCAACACTAACAGCGCCCGACAAACCAGGTGTGTAAGCCCATGCCTGTTCGCCTGTGCTTGTTGTGATTGCAGAAGGATCAGAACCGGAATAAATGCTTATAAAGTCCTCATCATACAAGCTTCCGTCATAAGTGAAAGTAATGTCTTCACCAACATTGTAAACCGCTTTGTCGGTCTTGATACTGGGAGCGACGACAGAAAAATAAGCTTCATCGACAGGCTTTGTGTAGCCGGAATCGCCGAAAATGACTATTTTCCATTCGCCGGCAGCAAGATTGCCGTTTGCATGCCATGAATTGTTCTTTCTGCGGCTTGCCGATGTGCTTGGGAAAGACAATTCTCCTCCGGCGTTGGTACCATCGATATAATCGAGATAGCCACCGGTTGCAGAAGCCGATGTGTAGGTTGTTGTATCAGCGGGATAAACCGCAGCCCACCAATAACCTTCATCAGGTACGCTGATGGTACACGGAAAAGTCGTTGTACCTTGCGCGAAGCGTGTAGTTGACATCGTCACAGTGCGTTCCGAAACATCGGCTGCCGACGCTGTGAATGTGAACTGACACATTCCCGCAAGCATACAGAGACAAAGAATGAGTGATAAAATTTTCTTCATTCTCATAAAAATATATTCCTCCCTTTAGAATATAAGTATACCTTACAATAATACAAAATTTATACAATTTGCAATAGCTTTTTTCGATATTTGAAATAAAATTTGTAAATTTTATGAGACAATAATAGTAATAATATTATTATCAACATACAGTTTGGTTGCAATAATTGTAGGGCACCGTAGCTGACTGAGGGAGTTGAGGTTTTGCATCAATCTGATTCTGACTCCTTCCGTCTTCGCCTGCGGCGAATCCACCTCCCTCGGGAGGGAGGCTGAAAGACTTCTCCTCCGGGGGAGCTGTCAGCGTAGCTGACTGAGGGAGTTTGAATCTTTGCCATTGAACAAATTTTGACTCTTTCCTTCTTCGCCTGCGTGAATCCACCTCCCTCAAGAGGGAGGCTGAAAGGCTTCTCCTCTGGGGGAGCTGTCAGGGTAGCTGACTGAGGGAGTTTGAATATTTGCCATTGATTAAATTTTGACTCCTTCCGTCACGGCTTCGCCGTGCCACCTCCCTCGGGAGGGAGGCAAGACTCATGCTTTTATCATATTAACATTTTCAGGTCTTTTTTCAAAATAATCTTCAAGAGATACATCCGAAATTATATGTTCAACACCACTCACATCACACTGGAAATAGGTGGAATGGCGGTCAAGCTTTGTGCTGTCGCAAAGAAAGACCGAATGGGCGCTGTTTTCAATCATTTTATTGCGCAAGGGCACCTCGGAAGAATAGCAATCATATATCTTTCCGTCGCGCATTAACGCCTGCGCCGAGAAAAAGGTGAAATCGGCATAAAAGTTCGAAATCATCGCCTCGGCATGATCATTGACAAGAGTTGCTCTGTTTTCGCGGTGCATATTGCCGCCCGTACAATAGGCGCGAATGTCATAATCCATGAAAAAGCAAAGGCTTTCGATGCTGTTTGTGATAACTGTGATATCTTTCAGCTTTACAAGCTCCTTTGCTACAAAAAAGCACTGCTTGACCCGTCGATGAAGACAACATCACCTGATTTCAAAAGGGATACTGCTGCATCGGCGATCTTCCTTTTTGCCGCGGAATTTTCATGCTTTCTCATCGAAAACGGAACGTTTCTGACTCCGTCCTTGACGATCTCCACACCGCCATATGACCGCTTGACTATTCCGCGAGCTTCCATCGCCGAAAGATCGCGGCGGACGCTTGAGGGCGAAATGTTCATTTTCTTTGAAAGATAGTCAACCGTTACATAGGAATTTTATACAAAAAAATAAATACTATTTGTAAAAATTACGGAGAAATTATGATTTACGATGTACTTGTTATCGGTGCGGGTGTCACAGGAACGCTGATTGCCCGTGAGCTTACAAAATATGACCTTGCGGTCTGCTTTCTTGACAAAGGTCCCGATGCCGCAAGCGCCTCAAGCCGCGCAAACTCAGGCATCGTTCACGCAGGCTTTGATGCAGAAAACGGCACCCTCAAAGCAAAGCTCAATGTCAGAGGCTGCGAGCTTATGAAAAAAATCACAAGCGAACTTGATGTTGAGTATAAAAACACTCCCTCTCTTGTCATTTGCCTTTCGGAAGATGACAGACCCGAGCTTGAAGCGCTTTATGAACGCGGCATCAAAAATGGTGTTCCCGATCTTCGCATCATTGAAAAAGACGAGCTTTTTGACCTTGAGCCGAATGTTTCAAAAGGTGCGGTTGCAGCACTTTATGCTCCGTCAGCGGGAATCGTAAGCCCTTATGAGCTTGCCATTGCCGCAGGTGAAAACGCAGTACAGAACGGCGCAGATTATATTTTTGAATTTGATGTGAAAAACATAGCGCGAGAGAACGATGTTATAGTTGTTTCGGACGGAAACAGATGCGTCATGGCACATTTTGTTGTAACAGCCTGCGGCGTTTACTGCGATTCGATAGCAAAGCTTTGCGGCGACAAGGATTTTGAGATCATTCCGAGAAAGGGCGAATATATGCTCTTTGACAAGAGCTGTGCGGAAATCATAAACAATGTTCTCTTCCCTCTTCCGACAAAAAAAGGAAAGGGCATTCTTGTCGCCCCCACTGCCGACGGAAACCTGCTGGTGGGTCCGAACGCGAATGTAACAGAAAAGGATGACACCGAAACGACCTTTGCAGGTCTTGCGGAAATTCACCGCGGTGCTCTTTCGCTTGTGCCTTCTCTTCCTCCTCTCAGAAATGTCATCACCTCCTTTGCAGGACTTCGTCCCACTCCCTCGACGGGTGACTTCATTATAAGGCAATCGAAAAATATTCAAGGAGTTCTTCATCTTGCAGGAATCGAATCGCCCGGTCTTGCCTCCTCCCCTGCCATTGCGGAATATGCGGTGGAGCTTCTTTCGGAGATGGGACTTGAGCTTCGTGAAAACAAGAATTTTAATCCCTGCCGTCCGAAAGTTATAAGAATACGCGAGCTTTCTGAGGATGAGATACAGGCACAAATAAAAGAAAATCCTGCCTACGGCAAGATAGTTTGCCGTTGTGAAACCATCACCGAGGGCGAAATCATTGATGCCATCAGACGCCCCATGGGAGCAAGAAGCGTTGATGCCGTAAAACGCAGAACGCGCGCCGGCATGGGCAGATGTCAGGGTGGCTTTTGTATGCCGAGAGTCACCGAGATCCTTGCAAGAGAGCTGAGGCGCGATCTTTCTGACATCACAAAATTCGGAAAAGAATCAAAGCTTCTTTTCGGCAAGATCAAATAAGAGGTATTGATATGACTGAAAACATAAAAATCGCCATAATTGGCGGAGGTCCTGCAGGGCTTGCGGCAACACTCGGAGCATATGAAGCAGGTATTTCGGAAAAAGATATTCTCATAATTGAGCGCGATTCGTGCCTCGGCGGAATTCTGAATCAATGCATCCACGCAGGCTTTGGTCTGCACCGCTTCGGCGAGGAGCTCACAGGTCCCGAATACGCCGAGCGCTTCATAAAAAGAGTGGAAGAAGCAAAGATCGGATATGTCACCGACGCCATGGTGCTCTCACTCACAAAGGAAAAGGAGATCACATATATTTCTCCCAAGACAGGACTTGTGCATCTTAAAGCGCAAGCGGTGGTACTTGCCATGGGCTGCCGTGAGCGAACCCGCGGTGCGCTCAATATTCCCGGCACACGCCCTGCGGGTATTTATTCCGCAGGAACAGCGCAGAGATTTGTAAACATCGAAGGCTATCTGCCGGGCAAGGAGGTCGTCATTCTCGGAAGCGGCGATATCGGACTTATCATGGCGCGCAGAATGACCCTTGAGGGAGCAAAAGTCAAAGCTGTCTGCGAACTTATGCCCTATTCCAGCGGTCTTGCAAGAAACATCGCCCAATGTCTTGATGACTTTGACATTCCCCTTAAGCTTTCGCACACGGTCATCGGAATCCACGGCAAAGACAGAGTCACAGGGGTAACAATTGCCAAGGTTGATTCTTCTCTCAAGCCGATTCCCGGAACAGAAGAGCGCATTGATTGCGACACACTTCTGCTTTCGGTCGGACTCATCCCCGAAAACGAGGTTTCAAAGGGGGCTGAAATCGAGCTTGACAGCGTAACAAGCGGCGCTATTGTTGATAATTTCCGCCAGACAAGCGCAAGCGGTATTTTTGCCTGCGGAAATGTTCTGCATGTTCACGATCTTGTGGACTTTGTTTCTGCAGAAAGCGAGCTTGCGGGAAGGTCGGCAGCGAAATATGTCACCGAAGGCATCGAAGAATGCGAAAAGAGCAAGACTGTTCCGACAGGCGGAGTCAGATACATCGTTCCGCAAAGATATATCGCCGAGGCTGTTGACGAAAACACAGAGTTTTTCTTCAGAGTCGGCAAAAACTTCCGAAATGTTTTTCTTGAAGTCAAATGTGACGGTAAAAACATTTTCAGAAAGAAGCTGTTGAGAGCAGCTCCCGGAGAAATGGAGCATGTTTCTTTCAAGGGAGATGCGCTTGAAGCGATAAGAATATCAAAAAATCTTGAATTCACCATTGATGAGGAGGCGTGATCGGTATGGAAAAGAAATTCACCTGTGTTGTCTGCCCCATCGGATGCGAGCTTCATGTGAAATATGACGAAAACGACCTTTCTGCAGCCAAAATCGAGGTTTCGGGCAACACTTGTCCAAGAGGCGAAAAATACGCAAAAGCAGAGCTTATACACCCCGAACGAACACTGACAAGCGTTATTCGCACAGACTCCGAGATTCTCCCCATGCTCCCCGTTAAAACAAGCTCACCCATTCCGAAGGAAAAGCTTTTTGATGCAATTAAGTTCCTGAACACGCTGTCTGCGACAGTTCCTGTGGACGCCGGTGGCATTATATACAAAGATTTCATTACAAGCGGAACAAATCTTGTTGCTTGTCGTTCGATAAAAAAATAAATTTGTTCACAAAATTTTAATATATGTGTGATATAATGTATGTGCGTACTATGTGTACGCACATTGTACGCACATTTTTCGTGAAAGGAGGAAATAAATGTTAAAGGAACTGGCAAAGATCTCAAATCTCTATTCCTCGCCTTTTATGACTATCGCCGCAGACTATCTTTCGGGTTTTGCATATCCCTGGGAAGCACTCTCAGGCATCAAGAATTACATAATTGAGCTTGGAAAAAAGCTGGATCCCGAAAAGTTTTATAACCCGCAGGAGAATGTCTGGATAGCCAAAAGCGCCACCGTCTTCCCTTCCGCGTACATCGGCGCACCGTGTATTATCGACGAGAATGCCGAAGTACGGCACTGTGCTTTTATCAGAGGCAGCGCAATCGTCGGAAAGAACTGTGTGGTAGGCAACTCAACCGAACTGAAAAATGTCATACTGTTTGACAATGTTCAGGTACCCCACTTCAATTATGTGGGCGATTCGATCCTTGGTTACAAATCGCACATGGGAGCGGGCAGCATCACTTCCAATGTTAAAAGCGACAAGACGCTTGTGTCGGTCAAATCTTTTTCGGGCGAAGTGATCGAAACAGGGCTGAAAAAGTTCGGCGCAATGCTCGGCGACTTTGTTGAAGTCGGTTGCAACAGCGTTCTCAATCCCGGCACTGTGGTCGGAAAAAATGTTAATATTTATCCCACATCCTGCGTAAGAGGTTTTATACCCGAAAACTTCATCTACAAGGACAAGGAAAATATTATCGAAAAACTTTAAGACAGGAGGAAAACAACATGGGTAGATTATTCGGAACTGACGGTGTTCGCGGTATTGCAAACGAAGGACTCACCTGTGAGCTTGCGCTTGAGATAGGTCGCGCCGCCGCCAATGTACTGAAATCCGGAGGCAGCCGTAGAAGGCTTCTTTGTGCCATCGGCATGGACACAAGAATCTCCTCTGATATGCTTGCATCGGCAATCACCGCTGGTCTTTGCTCGGTAGGTGCAGATGTTATCAATCTCGGCGTTGTCCCCACTCCCGCTGTCGCATATCTCGTAGGCAAATACAAGTGCGACATGGGTATTATGATCTCGGCGTCCCACAACCCCGCGGAATTCAACGGTATCAAAATCTTCAGCGGTGACGGCTACAAGCTTCCCGACGCACTCGAAGAACAGATTGAGGCACTTGTTCTTGACAACAAGGCTGAGCTCCAAAATGCTGATGCCCGCGACATCGGAAAGGTGTCTTACAACACAAACGCAGTGCGCGATTATATTGATCACCTCAAGAGCACCGTCGCTTTCTCGCTCGAGGGACTCAACATCGCAGTTGACTGTGCAAACGGCTCGTCAAGCGTGACAGCACACGCTCTTCTCACAGAGCTTGGCGCAAATGTACATATGCTCTTCGACAAGCCCGACGGACTCAACATCAACGAAAAGTGCGGCTCAACTCACATGGAAGCCTTGCGCGAATATGTCGTAAACAACTCGCTTGACGCAGGTCTTGCTTTTGACGGCGACGCCGACAGATTCCTTTGCGTCGACGATAAGGGCAATTATATTGACGGCGACCAGGTCATGGCTATTTGCTCACTTGATATGCTTGAAAGAGGCAAGCTCCCCAAGAAAACCGTTGTCGGCACCATTATGTCCAACCTCGGCTTCATCAAATTCTGCGAAGCAAACGACATCCGCTTTGTTGCCACAAAGGTCGGTGACAGATTCGTTCTTGAAGAAATGCTGCTTGAAGGCTACGGATTTGGCGGCGAACAGTCGGGACACATCATTTTCAAGGATTTTGCCACCACAGGTGACGGTCAGCTTACAGCAATCCAGCTTTTGTCTATCACAAAGCGCAAAGGCATCAAGCTTTCAGATCTTTCCGACACAATGACAAAGTATCCTCAGACAATGATAAACCTCACTGTATCGGCAGAAGGAAAGCTTGCATACTATACAGATGAAACTGTAAAAGAAGCCATCGAAAATGCAAGAAAAGCTCTCGGCGATGACGGAAGAATCGTTGTGCGTCCTTCGGGAACAGAGCCTCTTATCAGAGTCATGGTCGAAGGCAAGGATTTGGAAACCATCGAAGATGTGGCAAAAGATGTTGCATCTGTAATCATGGAAAGACTTGGTAAAAAATAATTAATATCACAACAGCGCCAGACCGACTTTTTTGTCGGTGACGAGGATGAGAATTATCGAAATTTCGGCGGATGTTCTCACGGTGCATACCCATCGTTATGCCGTCAACAAATAAACAAAAAGACGTCAAAGGTACAGGTCTTTCCGCGACCGCGGCTAAGGCCGCAGAAAGGAATACTATGTGCGGAATTATCGGCTACTCAGGTGTCGAAAGCTCTATCCCCAAGCTTATTGAAGGACTTAAAGCCCTTGAATACAGAGGCTATGACTCGGCAGGTGTTGCTGTTTTCACCGAAGACGGCATTTCTGTCGTGAAAGCAAAGGGCAGAATCGCAAACATCGAGGCGATTCTTGACACCGAGTACAAACAACTCGAATCGGTCTGCGGCATCGGTCACACCCGTTGGGCAACCCACGGCGAGCCTTCTGACAGAAACTCGCATCCCCACGGCACCGAAAGGCTCAGACTTGTTCACAACGGGATCATTGAAAATTACATTCAACTGAAAAAGGAGCTTTCAGCTCTCGGTTATTCGTTCGAATCGGATACCGACACCGAAATTGCGGCAAAGCTTATCGATCTCAACTACAAAAACTGCGGCGATCCCATGGAGGCAATTCGACTCTCGGTCGAAAAGCTTGACGGCTCTTATGCTCTTGGAATCATATTCGACAGATTCCCGGGCAAAATATATGCTGCAAGAAAAGACAGTCCCCTTATCGTCGCAATATCAGACAAAGGAAATTACATCGCGTCGGACATTCCGGCAGTTCTCAAACACACAAACAGATACTATCAGCTCGAAAAGGGTGAAATAGCAGTTGTCGAAAAAGACACTGTCACAGTCTATGGCGCAGACGGGAAAACCGTTGCAAAAGAGGTCATGACAGCCGATTGGGACATCGACGCCGCCGAAAAAGGCGGATACGAGCACTTCATGATAAAAGAGATCAATGAAGAGCCTGTCTCGATCGTGAACACACTTCGCCCGAGAATAAAGGACGGTCTTCCCCATCTTGATCTTTCGGAGCTTTCGGATGAAAAGATCAGAGGCTTTAAGAGGATCAGTATTGTCGCTTGCGGTACAGCAATGCACGCAGGCTTTATTGGCAGGACAGCCATTGAAACTCTTGCAAGAATTCCCGTCAAGGTCGAGATCGCATCCGAATTCAGATATAAGAACCCGATACTTGACAAGGACGATCTTGTCATCATCATTTCACAGTCGGGAGAGACAGCAGACAGTCTTGCGGCGCTTCGTCTTTCGAAGGAGCGCGGTGCTCACACTCTTGCTATCGTAAATGTTGCAGGCTCGTCCATCGCACGCGAGGCAGACAGCACACTTTATACATGGGCAGGTCCGGAAATTGCCGTTGCAAGCACAAAGGCATATACTGTGCAGATTTCTCTCATGTATCTTATTGCCGCAAAATTTGCGCTCTGTCACGGAAAGATCACAGAAGAGGATGCGCGGGACTATCTCCATGTGCTTCTTGAGCAGACTCCCGTGGCAGTAGAAACTGCTCTTAAGCTTTCAGACAAATGCAGAATGCTTTCCGAAGACTTCAAGGATGCCGAGCATCTTTTCTACATCGGACGCGGAATCGACTATGATATCGCGCAGGAGGCGTCCCTCAAGCTCAAGGAGATATCCTATATCCACAGCGAAGCATATGCCGCAGGTGAAATGAAGCACGGCACCATCTCGCTTATAACAAACGGCACACCTGTTATCGCAGTGTGTACCCAGGATGCACTTCTTGAAAAGATGATAAGTAATATCAAGGAGGTCAAAGCACGCGGTGCAAGAGTCGTTGTTATCTGCAAGGACAGCACAAACATCGACGCGGAGGTCGCTGATGATGTTCTGAAGATACCCGAGCTTTCAAATCTCTTTATGCCGATACCTGCCATGACTGTTCTTCAGCTTGTGGCATATCACACCTCGGTCATCAGAGGCTGTGATGTTGACAAACCGAGAAACCTTGCAAAATCGGTAACTGTCGAATAATACAAAACATCATCCGGGCACAGAAATGTGCCCGGATATCGCAAGGTGCGCTTATGAATACATTTAACAAGATATATACCGTTGTGCAAAAAATTCCTTTTGGAAGAGTTGCCACCTATGGTCAGATTGCAGCTCTTTGCGGGAATCCACGTCTTGCACGAGTCGTAGGCTTTGCACTCCACGCAAATCCCTTTCCCGAAACCATCCCTGCTTCAGAGTTGTAAACAAAAACGGTCGCACTTCTCCTGCCTTTGCCTTCGGAGGTTCAGATGTTCAGCGCAGGATGCTTGAGAGCGAAGGCGTGGAATTTGATGAAAACGGTAATGTCATCCTTGAAAAATTCTTGTGGAACGGCGAATAAGTTTCTGAAAGACCGACAAAAGGGCTTGACATTATTTCCATTTTGTGATAGAATATCCCTGTTCGATATTGGGGCGTCGCCAAGCCGGTTAAGGCACAGGACTTTGACTCCTGCATCACGCTGGTTCAAATCCAGCCGTCCCAGCCAAAAAACGACAAGTTTCATTTTGAAGCTTGTCGTTTTCTTTTTGCCACTTCCCTTTTCGCTATTTTACATCACCCTTAAAATCGCAAAAAGTTCTGACAAAACCCTCCCCATCGGGCGACGAAAGATCGCCTGCGATGACCTTATTCTTATATATCACAAGATTCAGAAAGACCTGTGACGGCATACCTTGCGCGTCCTTCGGGTAATTGATTACCTCATAAGTATATCTCTTGACCTTTTTGCCCTTGTATTTTGCAAGATCAAGTCCCTGAGCCATCTGGATTCCGTTATACTCATTATATACAGCATCGAATTCCTTCGGGATCTTTGTTTCGACGACCTCAACGGGGTCTCCTGTCACCGAAATTCCGAAAGCCGAGATAAATTCAAGACGGTCGTCCTCTGACTTAATGCCGCCAAAGCTTATTCGCTCATTTGTAACTGCCGAAACATAGGCTGTACCCGCATTGTCATAATCGGGAAGCACAAAAACCGACAAAGCCACAGCAACACAGGCAAGGACTGCCACTCCCGCAAGCTTTATTTTCTTTCCGCTGAGTGAAAAAACAAACATAAAAAGCACCTCTCACATTTTTTACACTGTTTACGGTAAAATATATGTGACAGGTGCATTTTTTATGATTAAATTTGTTCGGGTCTTATATGCGAATCTTTGTAGATTCCGGAAATAATTTCAAGAACCTGAACCGAATCGCGGATGTCGCAATAACAGATGTCTTTTCCGTCAACTGCTTCATAGAAGTTAGTAATCATTTTGATGTGCCCGTTGCCCCAATAGTTCTTGCCGTTGAGCAGGTTGTCATTCCTGCACACAAGTTCAAGCTTTCCGTCGGCGCGACGATAAAGGGCGTCGTCGCGGAAAAGAAGACTTCCCTTTTCAAAATAAAGCTCGAACTCGATATCGGAATTGACAGTGTTGCAGTTAGTGGCATAGAAGATGGCGGAGCTGCCGTTTTTGAACTTTATATATGCCTGCGCCGTATCCTCCACTTCGATTACATCGAAATTCTTGTCAAGGGATGCGTGTCCTTTTACAGATTCTACCTCGCCGAGGAAATAATAGAGCAGATCAAGAGTGTGGATCGACTGATTCATCAGAACTCCCCCACCCTCAGTAGCAAACTTTCCGCGCCAACCGCTTTCGGAATAATATGCGCCTCCACGGTTCCAGGTCACAAGACCTTTTCCGCCAAGGAGCTTGCCCATCTCTCCGCTGTCTACAATTGCCTTTGCGGAAACGGTGGTGTTGATAACCCTGTTCTGAAATGAAACACAGACCTTTTTTCCGGTTTTTTCCGAAACATCAATGATCTTCTGCGCTTCATTGCTATTCATGGCGCAAGGTTTTTCAAGATAAACATCCCGTCCGGAAAGCATTGAAGCTATCGCCATTTCAGCATGGAGATAATGAGGAGTGCAGACATGAATAATCTGAGCATCCGACTCATCAAGAAGCTTTTTGTAATCGGTGTATTTTG
This sequence comes from Eubacteriales bacterium, assembly GCA_045532035.1. Taxonomy (GTDB): domain Bacteria; phylum Bacillota; class Clostridia; order Oscillospirales; family CAG-382; genus UMGS1052. Next base: position 18,183 of record JAZSFD010000010.1, read on the forward strand.
CAGCATCGGGGCAAAGCTTTGAAGCATTTTCAAGTCTGTCTTCACGGATATCGCACAAAGCAACTATATCAGCATTGCCGATAGCCTGCAAAGCTGTGATATGCGTGATGCAAATGCCGCCACAGCCGATAATTGCGGTCCTAAACTTTTTATTCATCGGTATTCACCTGATTTTCGTTTTTCAAGAGTTTTTTTCTTTCGCGAAGATTTCTGAAGAAGCTTTTCAAAAGCTCTGAACACTCATCTTCACAAATTCCATAATGAAGCTCGGGCTTGTGATTGTACGGAAGATCGTTGAAATTTATAACACTTCCGAAAGAACCCGCCTTGGGATCAAGGGCGCCGATATAAAGATTTCTTATTCTTGAATTGATTATAGCACCTGCGCACATAGGGCAAGGCTCGAGAGTAACATACATATCACACTCAAAAAGCCTCCAGCCCGAAAGCTTTTTGCACGCAGATTCAATTGCTGATATCTCCGCATGACAAAGAGCACATTTTGCCGTTTCCCTGCGGTTTCTGCCGCCCGAGATTATCCGTCCCTTATGCACGATCACAGCACCAACGGGAATCTCATCATACTTTGCCGCGGTCCTTGCGCGTCTGATGGCGGCTTTCATGAAATACTCATGATTCTTTTCCACCCTTGCACCTCGTTTTCAAAATCTTTGCAGTACAATACAGCCCCAAACCGGACATCAAGGTCAGGCGAGCTATCAATGCAACGCCGTAAGAAGCTTCAGACAAATGCCGCTCAAGGAGCATATAAATGCACGATATGGAGTTGTTTGCCGCATGCAGCGACATTGAATATTTATATCCGAAATCAAGCGAAACTTTTGCAAGAGCAATTCCGAAAACAAAAGAATAAACATATGACGACGGATGGTGACACACCGCAAATAACACCGCGGATATTATTATAGCAGGAACGCGTCCAAAAGGCAAGAGGTTTGACAGAAGTATTTTTCTGAATGCAAACTCTTCTGCGAGTGGAACAAGAACCACCGATGAAATGACAAAAATTGCGATTTGAGCCACCCCATAGCCAGAAATATCGATTTTCGGAATCTCGCAGCCTAACGCCATAAGAATATATGAATAAAGCACACTCAGCAATGATGCCGCAAAGTATGCCGAGAAAAAGACATAAACAGCGTACAAAGGCTTTTCCCGACCCTTTTCGGGCGTTTTGGTTTTCGACAGAAATCCATATATACCAAACGGCAAAACCCACGAAAACGCGTTCAGAACCGCCGACAACGCAAAAGATACGGTCAGCTCTGTAACATCGCCTGCGACAGCAGAAAAAAGATATGAAAGAACAAAACGAGCGATCAAAGGCAGAATGCAAAAGCAGGCAAACAGCTTTTCATTCCTGCCGTAATTATGATCTTGTCGCATCAACCGGCTATAATCTCTTTTATGGCATCGATGGCAACGCCAAAGGCTTCCTCGGAATCGGTGAAAGGCTTAACGATATTTTCATTTGTGTTTTCAAGCTTGTCAAGACCGATCAAAGCAAAAAGATGGGGTTCGACAGTAAGGATCATTTCACCGTCAAAATCACGCCTGATATCAGCGATGGTTTCGGGAATTCTGCCATCACCCTTACCTGCGGGATATATCTCGGAGCCAACGGCATCCTTGATGTGGCAATATGTTATATGCTTTTTGAGCATATTATATCCGTCGGGATAAGGGACGGCACCGACATTGAGGAAGTTTGCGTGATCAAAAACGCATCTGAGTCTGCCGTCAAACTTTTCAAGGATTTCAAGGCATCTTTCGGGTGTGTCGCCATAAATGCCCTTTTCGTTTTCGTGGCAAAGAATAATTCCCTCAGCCTCTGCCAGCTGAAGCATAGCTTCAAGGCGAGCAAAAACTTCGTCGCGATAATCCGCAGGATTTTCCCCCTTGGGGATGAAAAAGCTGAACATACGGATTTTGTTTGTGCCAAGTATTTTTGCAATCTCTATGGTATGACGAAGCTTGTCGAGATGAGGAGCCATGTTGTCCTTGTTGATATCGACTTTTCCGATGGGCGAACCTATCGAAGACACACCGAGACCTGCCTTATCAAGCTTTTCTTTGATCTCGGCAGCTTTTTCGAGTGTTATATCCGAAATATTTGTTCCGTCAACTCCGCGGATCTCGATCATCTCCACACCATTTTTGAGAAGACCCTCGATCTGCTTGTCAAAATCGGGGGAATATTCATCAGCAAATGCACTGAGTCTGAATTTTATCATGATTATAAACCTGACCTTTCGTTATTATATTTATTCAATTACAATTATAACTCCTTGCGGCTTTTATTTCAACAAAAGATATCTTTTTTCTCGCTTTATGCAATACAAATTTAACATCCATCATTGACATAAAAATATGCACCTCCAAAAAGTCTGACCTTTGGGGTGCATATCAATCTTGATGCAGTTCTGAAAAATAAGTTATATAAATCCATTAATGCTCTGTTACAGCAGAATTCAATTCTCACACACTCCGACGAGAACTATTCTGTTATCACCGTATCTTTCATAGCAGGTTGACAAGGTTATGAACTTGTCACCATACTCGGGCTCATACTCGCTGTAATAGAGCGCTTTATTCTTTAGCGCAGACACTTCTGACTCAAAATGCAGCTCATCATTCGCATTGAAGAAATAATACCAGTCATCATCATTTTTCACTGTTAAAACAGCGAATACCGTGTATACAAATGTACCATCGTCGGTTTGAAATTCTATCACAGGATGAGAGAGAAAAAAATCTTCTGAATAGTACTCTTCCAAGTTTGCAAACATGGTGCCGTTTGTCATATTGTGACCGTATATGATGACATTATCGTCATAAAGGCTACACTCACCATCAATGAACGGAACCCCCGAAACACTGTATTTGCCGTGAAAATCACGGCGTATGTATTTTTGCGGTTCATACGGTGTATGCATGACGGGATAATTAATATCGGTGTCATGAACATAAATCCAGCCGACAAAGTCGGGTGTCATCTCCGACAACAAGGAAATGTTTCGCGAAGAAGAACTTTGAACAACAGGTTCCTCCTCAACGATATGCTCTGTTTCAAAATCAACTGCTTCGTTTTCCGGCTCAACTGTTTCGGTTACCGTAGCAGAAACCATCTCATACAGTTCATTAAACTGTTTGATGTCATTGCTGCGAGCCCTGATCTCTGCAACTGCCAAACACATTGAAACCAACGAGATCAAAGCAAGCAGAACAATTAACAGAATCAAAACCTTTCTCATGTATGAGTATAGGATGCTTTTGTATTTTCAACAAATTCACAGTAATAATACTCATGTCTGTCACCAAAATTGACAGTACAGTTTTTTGCAGTTACATCGGAAAGATCAAGAGCACCATTTCCGTTGTCAAGCCTCTTATATACAGTGCCGATATATGCACCGCTATAACGATACCAATAGTACTGATAGTTGCAGCAGACATCGTTATATACATCAATGGTAGCGGCAACATTACAGTTTTCAAAGCTTGCCTTGCTTCCATTTTTCAGACAACCAAGAATACCCGATGCAGCAACATCCCAGCTACCCCAAAGAGCAGAAATTGTGTTTGTGCTATCAACAGTTATATTCTTAAAAGTAAAATCTGAACTGTTACCGTTATCCCAACCGACAATACCCGCAACACCTGTGTTGTAGGTCTGAGGATGGCTATTGGTTATCGCTATGTTCTCAAATGTTGCAGAACCGCCAGCATAAGCTGTTACACACCCGTAGGAGCAAATTCACCTTCGGAATAAAAGTTATCAATGGTAAGATTTTTGATAGTTCCGCCGTTTACATAGCCGAACAGACCCATGGCATCATTATAACAATGTCCATTGTAGTCACCCTTCATCGCCCATGTATTCTGATAGATTCCGGAAATCTTGTGACCGGTACCATCGAACACACCCGTGAAAGAACCTCCGTAGGTATACCAGGAATTGTCAGCCATGGTCATAAGCACATCGCCGTCCTTATCCCCGGGTGATGCGAAGCTGATAGGCTCAAAATATACCTCGTCAAGATCCATGCTCACAGCAGCAACTTCGCCACCGACCTTGTTATAACCGATAGGGTAAAATATAGCTTCAGAACTATTCTCTTTTCCACCGATATTTATATCAGCAATAAG
>JAZSFD010000124.1:0-30979 GCA_045532035.1 Eubacteriales bacterium
CACTCTATCCAGCTGAGCTAGCAGCGCATATGACTTTCGTCAACTACTACATATTATCACAAAAGGGCGGGTTTGTCAAGAGCTTTTTGGAAAAAACTCTGCAAAAAAATCCCGCCCTCAAATGTACTTTTTTAGGTCAAATTAACCGAAAATCTTAGAATAATTCTTTTCGATCTCATCTCCGAGCGTTTTTGCTATGTTCCAGAATCCGAAATCGGTCGGATGGCAGCCGTCGACCGAGCCGTCTCTTTTTGCCACATCCATGAGATATTTTCCGTTGATGAAATAAACATTCTTGTCCCCGCGGGAAATGGCGTTGTCATAGGTTTTCGTGATGATGGCAAGGCGGGAAAGAGCATCGTCGTTCTGAACATATTGCGGTCTTGACATCATAATAACGGGAGTTGTGGGCTGTTTTTCCCTGAAGCGCAGGAAAAACCTTTCATGGGTGTTGTTAAGATGCTCCAATGTCGGTGCATTATGGTCATAGTCATAGACAAAAAGGCTCATGTCAAGCTCTCTTATGTAATCGCACATGGCCTCCTCCGCCCGTGCACTTCCCGAAAAACCGAGATTTATGTAGTCAAATCCGAATCTTCTCTCCAAAATCGCCTGATATGTCATGCCGGGGCGCGAGCAGCAGCCGCCGTGAGTGATGGATGAACCATAAAACACCACGGGCTTTGGGGGATATTCGGGTGCCTTTTCAAGAACACATCCGTCATAAAGTCCGATATATATTTTGTCAAGTCCCGAATAGGTGGGAAGATTTATTGTGACAAGTCTCTTTTTTCTGTCGGGGAAATCAATGGCGGTGTCAAGCTTGTCGGTGATGCCATATTCGGGCCTGAAGGTCGAAACATAAATGCCGTCGGCATAAAGATCCATGCCCACAGAGCCTGTGAGAGCAAAATGAGGCATTTTTTCGATATGATTATAGTGCGCCTTGACTGTTACATAAGGACTGTCGGTGACAAATCTTATTCTTCCGCCGGTAAGATGCATATACATTCCGCCAACACCGTCGTTGACAGATTCGGCAACCTTTTTCGGCAGGCGGACAAATTTGTCGCCCTCTCGGTATACGCCGTGGATTGAAAAAGGAGCTTTTTCGGGGTCATAAAATTTCAATCCCTTTCGCACGACATTTGTTTCAACAATAAAATTTTTGTCGAATTTTGTGATATCGCTCATTTTGCTTCCCTCACTTTTTTATTATGTGAATGTTTCTTTCGTTATCGCCCGTTTTTTCGAAAATGACATCATATCTGTGCTCGGGCAGACCGAAAGGAATGTTTTCGCTCCATTCAACGATCATGACACCGTCGCGGTCAAAATAGTCATAAAAGCCTGTTGAAAAAAGATTGTCGTCGTCAAGAATTCGGTACATATCAAAGTGAAAAAGAGGTATGGTGCCTCCGAGATATTCGTTGACGATGGCAAAAGTGGGGCTTGTGACGCGGGCGTTCGGGCAAAGAAGCTTTGCGACACCTCTTGTGAAGGCGGTCTTTCCCGAGCCGAGATCACCGAAAAAGGCAATAAAGTCGCCCTCTTTCAAATCTTTTGCAAATTCGTATGCGATTTTTTCGGTATCCTCACAGCTTGCGCTTTCGAAGACACGCTCGTTTTTGTTTTCCATTTTATTTCTCCGTTTCGGATTTTACAAAAGCCTTCAGCATTCTGCAAAGTCCCGTGTATCTTTTTATCTGTCGGTTGTTTGAGACCATGAGCCTTACCGTTTCCTCGCGTCCGACGATGATGACTCTTTGCTGGGCGCGAGTCACGGCGGTATAGAGCATATTTCTTGTCAGAAGACCTTTTGGTGCATCGACAAGAGGAATGATGACGCAGGGATATTCACTTCCCTGACTTTTATGCACTGTCACGGCATAAGCGTGCTCGATCTCGTCAAACTGCGAAAAGTCATAATCCGAGATCTTGTCGTCAAATTCGACGGTGAAGCATTCGTTTCGGGCATCGATTTCTGTGATGATGCCGATATCGCCGTTATATACGCCTTCTCCCGAAAAGCCCCGGTAGTCCTTCCATTGCTGCATATAGTCGTTTTTGATCTGCATGACCTTGTCGCCTTCGCGGTAAACCACATCACGCACCGCCTTTTCGGCTTTTTTGGTTGAGGACGGATTGAGAAGCGACTGCAAAAGCTTGTTGAGGTTTGCCGTTCCGCTTTCGCCCTTTCGGGTGGGGGTTATGATCTGAATATCGGTCATTGGGTCATAGCCGTATGCCTTGGGCAACCTTGTTTCACAAAGCTGAGCGCAGGTTTGTGCCGCTTCATATCCGCCCGCTCTTGCCATGAAGAAGAAATCCTTGTCCTTTGCCGAAAGGACAGGCATCTCACCGCGGTTTATCATGTGGGCGTTGTCGACGATAAGAGATGAATGGGCCTGGCGGAAGATGACGTCAAGTCTTACATATCCGAAAGCGCCCGAATCAAGAATGTCTCTCAGGCAGTCTCCTGCTCCGACGGGAGGCAACTGATCGCTGTCGCCGATGAGTATCAGCTTTGCGCCGGGGCGGACTGCTTTAAGAAGTGCCGAAAGCAAAAGCACATCCGACATCGACATTTCGTCAATGATGACGGCGGCGGCATCAATGGGGTTTCCCTCATCCCGCTGAAAATGCATATGACTGTCGTCGCCGTAATCGGCTTCAAGCAGACGGTGGATGGTCTTTGCCTCACGCCCTGTGGCGGCACTCATTCTTTTTGCGGCGCGCCCTGTGGGAGCGGCAAGAACAGTGTTTATTTCAAGAGCATCAAAAAGTGTAAGTATCGCTTTGATAACGGTAGTCTTTCCGGTGCCGGGACCGCCGGTCAGAATCAAAAGTCCCTCGGTGACAGCTCTGGTTATTGCTTCACGCTGTTTTTCGGCAAAGGTGATGTTTTCTTCCTCTTCGACCCGAGAAATATACCGTTCGGTCTTGGAGATGGGAATATTAACGGCGGTTTTTGAGATCTCAAAAAGCTTGTCGGCACAATACCTTTCGGCGTTGTACATATAGTCAAGATATATTGCCATCTCCTCGCCGAATTTTATGGCGATAAGCTCTGTTCTGACCGTAAGGCGCGCTATTGCCTCGGTGATCTTTTCGGAATCTGCGCAAAGAAGCTCGCTTGCTTTTTGAACAAGCTCGGAATGGGGCAGATAACAGTTTCCGTTCCGTCCCATTTCCAATGAAAGCACATGCTTTATGCCTGATTCGAGTCTGAAAGGAGAAGTCTTGTCGATGCCGAGTCCCGCGGCGATATTGTCTGCGCGCTCAAAGCCTATGCCGTTAATCTCCTCGCAGAGAATGTAAGGATTGTTTTTGACGACATCGACAGAGGCGGCACCCCAACGCTTATAGACCTTTACGGCGGTGGCGGGTCCGAAATAGCCATTAAAGAACATGAGAACATTTCTCATGCCGAACTGTTCTTTGTAGCTTTCGTTCATCTTCATGGCTTTTTTGAGGGTGATACCGTTGATGTCGGCAAGCCAGTCGGGATGGTTTTCGAGCACTTCAAGCGAGTCTTCGCCGTATTTATCGACAATTCTTCTTGCAAGCACGGGACCGATACCGGTGACGGCACCCGATGCAAGATATGAAAGAATGGTATCAGCCGAGGTGGGCAGCTGTTTTTCATAGCTGTCCGCTTTGAACTGTTTGCCGAAGGAGGCGTGATATGTCCAGGAGCCTGTGACAGTGACAGTTTCTCCCTCGTTGAGGAAAGGAAGGATTCCGACGACGGTGATGGGGACACCTGCGCAGTTTATGTTGCAGACGGTGTAGCCGTTCGATTCGTTTTTGTAGATGACATCTTCGACGGTGCCCGAGAGAGTCTCGGTCTCGTTTGTTTTCATGTCCTTGTCCATGCGTGCATCATTCCTCCTTTTTCAGATTTTTGTATTGCAAAAACAGTCTTTCCGGAAGCTGCTCGCTGATAAAAATATCTTTCGGTACGGTTATGTTCCGTGTGAGCCTTCCGAGAGCTGAATGGTTGATAAGGCTTTGAAGTATTCTTACGGCATATTCGCCGTTTTCGGGGGAGCTTACGGAATTTATCCGTATATCCACCGAAAGACCTGTTTTTTTCGCGGTATATATATCAAAAAGGTGTATGACCGAAAGAGTTGCGCCTATGACTGCAAAAAAGCAGATCACGATGTCGGCGACAAAGGACAGCATATCTATCGCTTCTTTCAATTTTTGGCTTTTGATATATTATATGACAGTGCGAAAAATCGTACAATAACAGTATAACACACTTGATGCAAAGTGTAAAGCAAAAATTTCAACATTTTCTGCATGGTGCATTTTTGCCGTGAAGCTGTTGACATCCGAGGAGTATGGGTATAAAATAAAAACAACGACAAAAGATGTGAGGTGCAGAAGATGAAAAATCCCGAAAGAAAGACAGCCCGACGCTATGATACTCCCAACCGTTGTGAGGGTTTTACAAAGCGTGTATATTCGGGAACGGCTGATGACAGGAGCGCTCTTTACAACGAGATATTTGCACAGGAAAAATCCTTTTATCCCGAAAAGAGTCAATACAACATCTATTTCGGCGAGCTTCACGGACACACCCGTCTTTCGGACGGTGCTCCTTCGGTGGATGAATATTTCACCCATCTTCGGGATGTGGCAAATCTTGATTTCGGGGCGCTCACCGACCATGACCACGGCGGTGTCGGAAAGCCTGAGCTTTTCGGAGAGCTTTGGGAATATATCCGTTCCAAGGTAAAGGAATATAATGATCCCGGAAAGTTTACCACCATCCTTGCCTATGAGCGCGATTCATACCCCTGGTACAACAACATGATAGTTTATTACAAAGACCATGATGGGCAGATGTTGAGAGGTGCCACCGACGGAGAGATCACCCGCGCCGAGCTTGCCGAATACTTGTCCCGCGAGGATGTTCTTCTTGTGCCCCATGACACATACAGCCTTGAGGCAGGGTGCGATTTCCTGTCGATGCCCGACGGACTTTTTACTCCGCTTATCGAGGTTTATGCCAGAGGAGACGGTGCCGAATATTTTGGGAATCCGTATAATGTAGAGGTGACTCAATGTGAGGGAGGTTTCTGGCAGGATGCACTGCGTCGCGGTGCAAGGATGGGATGCATTGCCGCCTCCGACGATCATGCGTTGAAAAACGGTATTGATCTTTGTGAATTTGACGATATCCGCCGTTTCCCCGGAATCACAGGTGTGCTTGCAAAGGAAAACACTCTTGAGGCGATCTTTTCGGCGCTGAAAGCGCGACGCTGCTATTGCTTTACGGGAGGCAGAGTTTTTATGGATTTCCGCATTGACGGTCATTACATAGGCGAGGAATATACGGAAGAAAAAGAAGCAGACCGTGCGATCTATTGGAAAATCGATGGCGGATGCGATATAAAATATGTCACCCTTGTGAAAAACTGCCGCGATTACATAAAGGTACGCCGCGGTGAGCAGATGCTGTTTGATTACAAGGCGGAAAATGACACCGATGTTTATTATCTGCGCGCTGAGTTTTGCGACGGCAGATGTGCCTGGTCGAGTCCTGTTTGGGTGAATAAATCAAAAAATAAATAAAAAATACCCCTGTCGCGGAGTTTTTTCCGTTGACAGGGGTGCTTTTGTTATACATTCATAAACACAGGCAAGATCATCGGCTTGCGCTTTGTCTTTGCATAAAGGTAATCGGTCAGTTCATCCTTGACCTTTGCTTTAATGGCGTTCCATTCCTTCATGTTCTTGTCAAGACAAGTGCGCAGAGTATCATATGCGATGGTGCGTACTTCGTCCATGAGGGCTTCCGCCTCGCGGACATAGACAAAACCGCGGGATACGATATCGGGACCCGAAACTATCTCGCCCGAATCGATATCCACCGCCGCCACAACGACGATAAGACCGTCAAGGGCAAGATGGCGTCTGTCACGTAGCACGATGTTTCCGACATCTCCCACTCCAAATCCGTCAACAAGCACTTTGCCTGAGGGAACAGAGCCTGTGATCTCCATTTTCTCTTCGGAAATTTCAATCACCTTTCCGGTTTCGGGGATGAGAATGTGGGAGGGATTTTCGCCCACTTCCTTTGCCAGCTCATAATGAGCCTTGAGATGCTTGTATTCGCCGTGCATGGGAATGAAATAGCGGGGCTTTGTCAGCACATGGAGCATTTTCAGATCCTCCTGGCAGGCATGACCCGAAACATGAACATCGGCAACAGAATCGTTGAGGACGGTAACTCCCTTTTTGAGAAGCTCGTTGATGATCTTTGTCACAAGCTTTTCGTTTCCGGGAATGGCGGTTGCCGAGATGACCACAAGATCGTTTTCCGAAAGCGTCACTTTGTCATGGTCGGAATATGCCATGCGGTAAAGAGCGCTCATCGGCTCGCCCTGGCTTCCGGTGGTGACAAGAGTTACCTCCTCGGGTTTATATTTTTTGATATCTCCAAGCTCGATAAGGGTACCTTTCGGAATGTCCATATATCCAAGTCTTGTGGCAACATCAACGATGTTGAGCATACTTCTGCCGGTCACGGCAACCTTTCTTCCGTAGCGGTGTGAGCAGTTTATGATCTGCTGTACACGGTGAACATTGGAGGAAAAAGTAGCAATGACGATGCGCTTTGTGCAGCCCTTGAAAATGTCTTCAAGCGAAACACCAACTGTGCGTTCCGAAAGGGTGTATCCGGGGCGTTCGGCGTTGGTGGATTCGCAAAGAAGTGCAAGAACGCCTTTCTTCCCGAGCTCACCGAAGCGTGTAAGATCAATGGGTCCTCCCTCAATGGGGGTAAGATCGATCTTGAAGTCGCCCGAGAAAAGCACCGTTCCGGCGGGGCAGGTGACGGCGATGGCGCAGGCATCTGCGATCGAATGGTTGACATGAATAAATTCAAGCGAGAAAGAACCGATTTTCACGGTGTCTCCCGCGTTTACACAGCGGAGATCGGCCTGCTTGTCAAGTCCGTGTTCGACAAGCTTGCCTTCGATGATGCCCAGCGACAGGCGGGTGCCGTAGATCGGCACATTCAGAACGCGCAGGACATAGGGGATGGCGCCGATGTGATCCTCATGTCCGTGGGTGATGAGGATGCCCTTGACGCGGTCGGCGTTTTTTTCAAGGTATGTGGTGTCGGGTATTACAAGGTCGATGCCGGGCATATCCTCGTCGGGAAAGCCCAGACCGCAGTCAATAACGATGATCTCGTCACCGTATTCGACAACCGTCATGTTTTTTCCGATCTCTCCGATACCTCCGAGGGGGATTATACGAACCTTTTCGGTGTTGAGTTTTTTTGTTTGTTTTCTTGATTTGGGCAAAATACTGCCTCCTTTCGATAAATAAGCTGTTTATGTAAAAATATTCCGATCTCTATTGTTGGCAAAAATTTCGTGTTTTATCTTAAAAAACCGAAAAAAGCGCAAACAAAACTTACCGACGGAAAAGACCGCGCATCAACAAAAGGGAAGACCCGTAAAACGGTTACGGACTTTTGATAAAGCGCTGTGGCTTTTTCCTTCGGGAAAAATGCAATATATAATCACGGACACCATATATTAACTATATTATGCACCATTTTTGCAAAAATGTCAACAGGGAAGATGGTTTGTTTACAAATGCGGCGCTTGAAGAATTGCAAAAATGCACAAATGTTCTTGCTTTTTTCGACACAAAAAGCTCTTTTAATTGTACAAAGGAGAGAAAATCAAAACACGCGTTCGGTTTTTCTTAACAAAAGAACAAATGTTTGATATAATATATACCGTCAGGCGCTTGACAACAAATAAAATTAGAATTATAATTAAAGGAGAAACTTATGTTCAGATCTTATCTTAAAAGAAAAAACAGTTCCACCTTGCCGAAAAGAACAAATGAAGAGAAATCACCTTTTTCGGGCAAAGCAAGCACACCGTCTTTTTTGACACCACGCACAAGCACGGCTAAAGATAATCGGTTTGATCTTCCGCCATATTTACCGAGTTCAACAAGTAGCGTCCCGCATTTTCAGGCACAGTCGGCAGCTGCGCCAAAAGCTTCCAAAATAAGAGAAAATGTAAAAAACGCCTATGAATCGGTCTACAAAAACGGAAAATCGGCGAAAATTTTTGATAATATCGACGATAAGACCATCGAGGACGGTTTGAAACTTTCAAAAAGTGCAATGGATTCAAATATACGCCTTGGAAAGATCAACGACAGCTTTTTGAAAAGCCATCCCTATCTCAGCGACGGACTCACCATGTTTTATGCTCTTTCCGACAAGAAAAAACCCAAAGAGGCAAATGAGGCACGGAAGTTGGCGTATACCGCGGTAAAAAACGAGAAGATTCCGGACAATCCATACTCCCCCAAAGCTTTGTATGATAAGGGTGTTGAAAAAGTGCGCGAAAGAATCGAGAAAGACAAAAAATCCGGCACTCCGTATAGAGAAAACCTCGAAAAGATGCCCGATCTGTTGGGAGATAATCTCAGTCTTGATGATGCTGATTTGTCGGTTAAAGGGGTGCATGACAGAATGTCTCTGCTTGATGATTATAAAAAAGAGGTAGCGAAATATAAAGAAGAAATTAAAGCAAAAGCTGAAGAGAGAAAAAAAGAACATTTGTGGAATACTCATGATGAAATATCTCCCGAATCTATCGTGGTAGAAAAACAGGATATGAGTGATGTGGAAGAGAGAAAGGAGTATTTGGTTAGTAATACAAAAGAATGGATTAAAGATAATAAATACAATTATCCAAAGGACAAATAGATGATTTGGTATCATATTACAATTCTGAAGTTGCTGATAATGTGGAAATAAAATACACAGGCAAGTATTGTTTGCCACTTAATCCACACATTAAACCCACAATAACACAAGGGTTTTATGGATTTTATTCACATTGTGGGAAAAAGCACAAGCGAGAAAATAATATGGAGGGGGCGATAGATATTGCGGCTAATCTTGGCACTCCGGTGTATTCAGTACTGCCTGGCAAGGTGGTGTATGTCTCCTCTTATGGAAACAACAGTAACCGAGTAACCATAAAAACAGAAATTAACGGCGAAACATACTATTTGGAGTATTTGCATATGGAAGAAAGGTTGGTTTCGCAGGAAAGCGATATAAAAATGGGAACACAAGTGGGTACTGTCGGTGATATTGGTTCTAAAGGGTCGTTTCATCTCGACTTTAGAGTGTATCAGTTAAAAGAAGGAGTTGAACCAAACCCCAAAAAGCTTTATGAAACATTTGGAAATGATGCAAAAAAGCGTTTTTTTGATCCTCTTGAATTCTTTGATTTTGATTATTGGTATAACTATTCGATGGCATCCCATGATTATAATTGAACTTTGCTTGAGAGAGGTGTTTTTGTGAAAAAAGCGATATCTATTATATTGTTGGGTTCATTGATTCTGTTTGCGCAGTCATGTGCAAACAGAATCAATGACACCGCCTTAAAACACGAAACCGTAATTGAAGAGAACACCGGAACTTTGGAAAAAGAGAACACCCGGGATAAAACCATGGAGTACGCCCAAGAATATACGAGAATAACCTCGGAAGATTCACTTGAACCGACAGCTATGTACCCTGTATTGTTTCTTGAAGGTAATTTACAGAGGTGGGGTTTGATCGATTCAAACGGGAAACTGATTACTACACTGAAATATACCTATTGCTCCGGTGGCAAAGATTATTCGTGTGTGTGTATTGATAAGGAAGATTCAAATGAACCCTATTACGATATTTTCGGTGACAGGATTGAATTGGAATCGTCTTATAGCATACATACTTTTGTAAATTTGCATGGCGAAGAGGTTTTAGGTTATTTTGCATCCGCCACAGAATTTTCCGAAGAGGGTCTTGCCATTGTCAAGGATGCAAAGGGGCGTTTTCATACCATGAACAAGAACGGTGAGATAATTTCCACCCTTGAAGACAGCCGCATTATGAATATAAACACGCTTCATGAAGGAATGGCTAAGTTTACAACTCATGATTATCATTATGGTTATGTCAATGACAGGCTTGAAATCGTGATTGAGCCAATATATACCTTTGCACAGGATTTTTCCGAGGAGTTTGCGCTTGTTACGGATGTGGAATACGATTCCGAGCACAATTTGCTCTTTGATGGAAAGAAAAGCGGATTTATCGACAAGAATGGTGACATGGTAATTGAAATCCCCAATGAATTTGCGCGTCAGTGGTATGAGTACCACGCATATCCGGATCCCATGTATGAAACATCGTCTTTTTCTGATGGCTTGGCGCGCATTTATATTCCGGGCGAAGAGTTTCCGAATGAAAACGGTGAATATATAACTCCCGAATTTTACTATATAGACAAAACAGGTCAGATTAAACTGCACGGAGTGGAGAGCGGAATATTCACATACGGTCTGGCTCCTGCAAGGGAAAGTCAAAGCGGATTGTATGGTTTTATAGACAAAAACGGAGAATTTGTTATCGAACCGCAGTTTGATTATGCTTACAGTTTTAACGAAAGCGGTTTGGCTCTTGTGTTCAAACATATTGAAGATGATGAATACCAATCCATTAATGACAGAAAGTTGGGCTATATTAACCCGAAAGGCGAGTATATCATACCGCCTATATATCATTCAACAAGGTTATTTCCGACAGATCTGATGGAAAACGGCATTGTTTGTCTTTTGGATGAGGATTCGGTGACCTGGTATTATATAAGAATTGACGGAACGATTTTGGGAAAGATGCAGATGAAATGAAAACGTATTTGACAGCGATTATTTTGCCCTTGCTCATTTTGTGCGGTTGCGCAGTAAAAACGCCCGAAGATGCAGTCGGGGAACAGGACAAGGTTATACATGAAAATGCGCAGGAACATAACTCGGAAACCGTAGAAAAACACGAAACCGTAATTGAAGAGAACACGGAGGCTTTGGAGAAAAAAATCGAGGGGATCGAAAATGAGAATCTGACAGAAGATAAGCAAATAGAAGAACCTGAAGAAGATTTTCCATATATCCGCCTCAATCTTGATGACACAAAGCCTGTGACAGGAATGTACCATTTTTCTTATGGGGGAAAGTGGGCATAATTGATTCCAACGGTAAAATTGTTGCAACTCCAAAATATGATTACTATTTATATATGGACGACGAATATGCCGTCATGATTTACAAGAACACGGGTGAAGAAAAAGAATTTTACGATGTTTTCGGGAATAAATTAGAAGGCTATCAGGAAAATTTTGCAGTTTTTGCAACTGTTGCCGTTTTTGTAAATACTAGTGGCGAAGAGGTCTTCGGTTATTTTGATTCTGCCACAGGCTTTTCTGAAGAAGGTCTTGCCATTGTTACGGATGCAAAAGGGCGTTTTCACACCTTGAACAAAAACGGCGAGATAATTTCTACCCTTGAGGATGATAGCATCAGCTATATTTCAATGCTTTATGACGGTATGGCGAAATTCAAAACAAAAGACGGCTTTTATGGTTATGTAAACGACAAGCTTGAAACTGTTATTGAGCCGCAATACACTTATGCCGAGAACTTTTCCGAGGGTATGGCTGTGGTAAGCAATGACATATGCGCTGGATATATCGATAAAAGCGGTCAGCTTGTGATTGATCTTACAGGTGTTGATTTTCTTGTTCCTCCTGCCATAGGTTTTTTGCCGTGGTATTATTATGACGATGATTACTGTGAATGGCAGTTTTCTGACGGATTGGCGTATTTGTGTATTCCGCCCGAGGGAGAATATGCAAATCAGCTTGGCTATACCGACTGGAAATATGATGAAAACGATGAACTTATATATGACCTTAAGCAGTATGAATTTATGCCCGAGTGTTATTACATTGACAAAGAGGGCAACAGAATGCTTGAAAACATTGTGGGTTCAAATTTTGTCTGCGGTCTTGCTGCTGCTCGTGATCCCGAAACCGGAAAGGCTGGATATGTTGACAAAAACGGCAAGTTCGTAATACAACCGCAATTCGTTTTTGCCTTCCCATTTAATGAAAGCGGGATAGCGCTTGTTTTTTCTGATGAATTTGACGGTGCCGATCGTCTTTGTGGTTATGTTAATACCGAGGGTGAACTTGTGATTCCCATGGAGTATGTCACAAGAAAGCTTTTTCCGAAGGACTTTGAAATGAATGGTATTGTGTATTTATATAAAGGCTCGGATGCATATTGTTTCAGAAATGACGGAACCTTGTTAGGCGTGTTTTATGATCCCGAAACTGGCATGGATTATAATGGATAATGGAGATATATAAATGAGAATATTTTTGATATCGATTGCGATTTCCCTTCTTCTCTGCACCTGCACCCAAAGGGTGCAGGACAAATCGCAAGAGCTTGTGAACGAAGAGACGCATCAGGAAGCGGCGGAGCTGTCGGAGGTACAGACAGAGGAGACCGAAGAAGAGCAGCATGAAGTGCAGCAAGAAGTGCATGATGGGCAGGTAGAGTTTCCGGAACACTTCCGTCCCGAGGGCTATGACGATCCTGTTCTGACAAAGGATGTGGCAAAAGCGATCCTTCTTGAAGCGAGGGAAATGCAGATAAGGTTGTTTGACGGCGGACTTTACAGCGGACTTGATTCTTATAATGACAGTTCGCTTCTTGACCGCATGACAGCCGAAATACGGATGTACTATGATTTTGAAGTTGATAATTTTGACCCGTGGGTAGAGACGGTTTATTATTACATCCCGGCTCTTGACACCTACGAAAAATTCAATGACTATTTTCTTCGCGTGCTGACCGATGAAACGGTGGCAAAGATGATTATCGATTATCAGGTCATAGAAATCGACGGCAGACTTGGTATTGCCGGGGCAAAATACAGCGGTGCTATTTTTGAAAGAGCCTGGTCAAATGCCGAAGTTTTAGCGGTTGAACAGCAAGAGGGGGCGTATATTGCAACCGTTAAGGCATATGTTCACGGCAGCGATAGCGGCATTCCGATTGAAATGGAATACACCCTTGAGTTTTCTGAAAAGTACGGTTGGCGCGTCAAAATTGATGATATTCAGCGCGATATGTAAAATATGTTCAAAGACCTGCACAAAATGCGGGTCTTTTGCTTTTTGCGCCTTTACAAAAACGCTGTTTTGTGCTATACTTGATTATTCGGAAAGGCAGGAGGCGCGGAATGGAACATATTGCTTTGGCAGTCGGCATTTGTGCCGTGATTTTATATTTGGTCGGCTATCTGCAGAAAGAACGCAGAGCCATTATCTTTTTCAACGCGACCTCACGGCTTTTGTATATAATTCAGTATTTTTTGCTTTCGGCTTTCACGGGGGCGGTGCTTGATATTGCAGGCATACTTTCATCTTTTCTTGCAGGGGCGAAAAACAAGCCTTTTATCAAAAAACACACAAGGCTTTTTGTTATCCTTGCAAATCTTGCCATCATTGTCGCAGGCATTCTGACATACCAGGATATTTTCAGCATCCTTCCCATAATAGGCGTTCTTTTGCACACGGGAGCTTTTTGGATGGACGACGAAAAAAAAGATACGCATAGTGTCCCTTCTCGGCTCGCCCTTCTGGCTGGTATATAATTTTGCCAGCGGTGCATACGGCTCGTGTATCGGAGACATCCTTTCTATCGTGTCGTTGGCGGTATCGATGGTGAGATATGATATTCTTCCGGAAGTGAAAGAAAGGCAAGAAAAGAAATGAAATGAATGATATATTTTTCAAAGCTCTGTCCTCCATGGCAGAAACCTGCTTTATAAACGACAAAAAACGCCCTTTTGACGAGGTAAAGGCTTTGTCAGAGCTTGTGGTGTCGGACGGTGATATTGATGATGCCGCTGCGCGGCTTTCCCGCTTTGCGCCGTTTATAAAAAAGTCTTTCCCGAAACGCAGGAAACCGACGGCATCATCGAATCTCCCCTTGTCAAGATCGACTCGATGAAGAATGCCCTTGAAAGCGAATATGACTGCAATGTCCCGGGCAGGCTTTTTCTCAAGCTTGACAGCCATCTGAAGATTGCGGGCTCTGTCAAGGCACGCGGTGGAATATATGAAGTTCTCAAATACGCCGAAACGCTGGCACTTGAGAACGGAAGGATATCTTCCGATGAATCATATGAAAAGTTTGCTTCCCCCGAAATGCGTGCGTTTTTGTCGCAATATACCGTGCAGGTCGGCTCGACAGGAAACCTCGGAATGTCGATCGGCATCATGTCGGCGGCATTGGGCTTTTCTGTCATCATTCATATGTCGGCAGATGCAAAGGCGTGAAAAAAGTCTCTTTTGCGCTCCCGCGGGGTAACTGTTGTCGAATATGAAAGCGATTACACACAGGCCGTGGCGCAGGGCAGAAAGAATTCGCAGAGCGACCCTGCGAGCTATTTTGTTGACGATGAAAAATCTGTTGATCTTTTTGTCGGTTATGCTGTGGCGGCAAAAAGGCTTAGTGCACAGCTTGATGAACTGGGAATATCTGTCAGCGAAAGCTCTCCGCTTATCGTTTATCTTCCCGCAGGGGTCGGCGGTGCTCGCGGTGGCATCGGATATGGACTCAAGCGTGTTTTTGGCGACAATGTTCATCTTTTCTTTGTCGAGCCGGTCCTTTTTCCGTCGGTGCTTTATGGCATAGCTTCGGGCAAGCATGAAAAGGCGGATGTGAAAGAGCTGGGTATAATGGGGCGTACCTCTGCTGCCGACGGACTTGCCTGTCCGTCGCCGTCGGGTTTTGTCACACGCATGATGACAAATCATCTGTCGGGAGGCTTTACCGTCCGAGACGGCGCGCTTTATGACTATCTGAGAATGCTTTATAACACTGAGGACATAAAGATCGAGCCGTCAGCCTGCGCAGGCTTTGAGGGCGCAAGAAAGCTTTTGCAATATGAAGAAACGAGAAACTATTGCAAGGAAAATGGTCTTTCCGAGAACATTCTTGAAAACAGCATACATATCGTCTGGGCAACGGGTGGTGCCATGGTACCCGACGAAAGCTTCGACGAATATCTGAACACTTACGAGAAATAAAGGAGATAAAAATGGAAAATATCAAGGGCGCTATTTTTGATATGGACGGAACGCTCATCAATTCTCTTATCGTCTGGAACGAGATCTGGGATGCGCTGGGCGAAAAATACGGAAGAGCAGGATTCAGACCGAGCGATGATGACGACAAGGCGATACGCACCATGACTCTTGTCGATTGTTGTGATCTCATCCATGAAAAATATGCTTTTGGCAACGACGGAAAAGAGCTTCTCGACTATATAAACGAGATCTGTGCGAAATTTTATGCGGAAAAGGTTTGTCTCAAGGACGGTGTCACCGAATTTCTCGAGCATCTTGCCGCAAAGGGTGTGAAGATGATCGTTGCCACCGCAACCGCTCTTGACCTTGTGATGATAGCCTATAAGAGATGCGGACTTGATAAATATTTTTCCGAGGTCATCTCCTGCGCTACTATCGGCAAAGGAAAAGATCAGCCCGATATCTATCTTCTTGCTCTTGAAAAGCTCGGTACCGACAAAAATCAGACATGGGTTTTTGAGGATTCGGCAACGGCGGTCGTTACGGCGTCAAAGCTCGGTCTTCCCACTGTCGGAATTTATGACGATTATAACTACGGTCAGGATATCCTGAAAGAAACGGCGGATTTTTATGTCGCAAAGGGCGAAAGCCTTAAAAAGCTGATATAAGGAATCGAACCTGATGAAAGAGATGTGAAAAAAACTCTGCCGTCGGCTGACGGCAGCTTTTTTGCAGGTCATTTAACTTTTTTGTTAAATGACCTTGACAAGCTTTACGGCATATGCTATAATACATTTAACAAGATTGTTAAACGAGGAGGCGGAACAGATTGAAGCTTCAGAAAATCCTCAAGGCGTTGTCTGACCCGACAAGGCGCGAGATATTGAATCTTCTGAAAAAAGGCAGGCTGTCGGCGGGCGATATCGGCGCACATTTTGACATCTCGGGTGCCGCCATTTCGCGCCATCTTTCGTTGCTGAGAGAAGCCGAGCTGATAAGAGACAGCCATGAGGGGAAATATATCTATTACGAACTGTCGGCGTCGGTGCTGGAGGAGATGATGCTCTGGCTGTCGGAGTTTACGGACAGTGGAAACGGGGGAGGAAAAGAAAATGAAGAAAAGTGACAAAATACTGACTGCCATATCTTTTGCAGTTATACTTGTGCCGATGCTTGTGGGACTTATTCTCTGGAACAGCCTTCCCGAAGAACTTCCGATACACTATAATTACAAGGGCGAGGCTGACAATTATGCATCAAAAGCTTTTGCGGTCTTTGGAATTCCGGGCTTTATCTTTCTTCTTCAGGCGGTGTGTCTTTGGATTTCATACAAGCTCGAAAAGCAAAGAATTGCTTTTTCAACAGTTATAATGATCTGCCCTGCATTGTCGCTGATGGTGGGTGCGGCGAGCTATTTGCCCACTCTCGGTTTTGACCTTGACATCGGGACGGTGATAATAATTGTAATTGGTGTCCTTTTCTCGGTTATAGGAAACATACTCCCGAAGGTGTCACGCAACAAGGTTATGGGAATAAAGCTCCCCTGGACGCTGAAGAATGACGAGGTGTGGAACAAGACCCACAGGCTTGGCGGTTTTGTATGGTTTTTCGGAGGAATCCTTCTTGTGGGCTGCGCCTTTTTGCCGCCTCTTGCGCGAGTTATGGCGGTGTCGGCAATTTTTGTGCTGATGATCTTAATTCCGACGGTTTATTCATATGTGATATATAAAAAATGCTGACGCGAGTCAGCATTTTTGTATTATATCGTTTCTATCTTCAGAAGATTTGTGTTGCCCGAAGTACCGTTGGTTAGCCCTCCGGTGATGATTATTTTGTCATCTTTTTTAAGCCCGAACTCGTTTTTGGCGGTGAGCTTGGCGTTATAGAACATGACATCAAGAGATTCGAATCTGTCGCACAGAACAGGAAAAACACCCCAGGAAAGAGCAAGCTTGAGCCTTGTTTTTTCGTTGGTGGTCAGTGCCATGATGTCAACGGGAGATCTGAATCGGGAAACCATTCGTGCAGTGCCTCCGGAGAGGGTACATACGGCAATGATCTTTGCTCCCACATCTATTGACATTCCGCAGGTGGCGTGCGAAATGGCGTCGACAGTGTTTTTGATGGTGAAATCCGCATTGCGGAAGCGCTTCTGATAGTTGATGTTTTTCTCGGTGCTTTCGGCGATACGCGCCATGGTGGAAACGGCAAGCACAGGATATTTTCCCGCAGCTGTCTCGCCTGACAGCATGATGGCGGAGGTGCCGTCATAAACGGCATTTGCCACATCGGAGGTTTCGGCTCTTGTGGGACGCGGATTATGTATCATCGATTCAAGCATTTCTGTGGCGGTGATGACTCTTTTTCCGAGCATTCTGCATTTTGTGATAAGTTTTTTCTGAATGACCGGAAGCTCCTCAAAGGGAATTTCGACTCCCATGTCTCCTCTGCCGATCATGATGCCGTCACATTCCGAGCATATCTCTTCAATATTGTCGATGCCCGACTGGTTTTCGATTTTGGCAATAAGCTCGATGCCCTGAGCACCGTTTTTGGCAAGAAAATTTTTGACATCGATAAGATCCTGTGCTCTTGAGACAAAAGAACAGGCGATAAAATCCACATCGTTCTGAATACCGAAAATGAGGTCGTTCTTATCTTGCTCGCTGAGGTATTCCTGCTTCAGGATCTTGTTGGGGAAGCTCATGCTCTTGCGGTCGGAAAGTTCTCCGCCGCAAAGAACACGGCAATTTACATCGGTGTCGGTGGTAGATACTACTTCGAACGACAAAAGACCGTTGTTGAGAAGTATTTTGTCACCGCAGCACAGATCATGGGCAAGTCCTTTGTAGCTTACTGAAACTCTGGTTTCGTCTCCCTCGACCTCATCCACCGTAAAAGTGAAATCAGCGCCGTCCTTTAAGGTGACTTTTCCGTTCTTAAAGCTTTTAATTCGATATTCGGGGCCTTTTGTATCAAGCATTATGGCAATGGGAAGCTCAAGCTTGTCGCGCAGCTTTTTGATGAGCTCTATCTTTTCAAGATGTCCTTCGTGGGTGCCGTGGGAAAAATTGAGGCGTGCCACATTCATTCCGGCTTTCATCATCGAAGATAAGGTCGCCTCATCAGAACAAGAGGGACCTATTGTGCATATGATTTTAGTTTTTCTCATAATAAAAATACTTCCTTTCGACGGTATAAAACAGGGTTTCAAAAACACTCCCCATTATAATATATTATACCATACAATTTTGCAAAAGCAATAGAAAAATGCGACATTGTTGTTTGTAGTTCGTGTTGCCGCTTGTTTTTTCAAAATATCGGAAATTGCTATTGAAAAATAAAAAGCTCTATGATATAATTGAATAAAAAACACATCAAAGGAGTGTACAAACATGAAAACATTACCGGTAGCATTGCAGGTTTATTCTATCCGTGAAGAAGCGGCAAAGGATTTCAAGGGCACCATGGAAAAGGTGAAGGCTCTTGGTTACGATGGTGTTGAGCTTGCAGGTCTTTATGACATTCCCGCCTGCGAGATCAAGAAGATTCTTGACGAGGTTGGACTTGTGGCAATTTCCGCGCACGTTTCCGAGCTTATGAACGGCGGCAAGGAGCTTTCCGAAATTTTTGACGACTATCTCACCATCGGTGTTAAGTATATCGTCGTTCCTTATCTCGGCGAGGGTATGCGCCCCGGCGACGAAGGCTTTGATGCTATCCTTGCAAAGATGGCTGACATCGGTGCAAAGGCACACGAAAAGGGTCTTACTCTTCTTTATCACAACCATGATTTCGAATTCATCAAACTGCCCGACGGTACATACGGCCTCGACTATATGTACGCAAACACAACCCCCGAACAGCTCCAGACAGAGCTTGATACCTGCTGGGTAAATGTCGGAGGCGAAAATCCCGCAGAATATGTGAAGAAGTATACAGGCAGAGCTCCCGTTGTGCATCTCAAGGACTTCGAAGGCTCAAAGTCCGAGCAAATGTATGAGCTCATCGGCATCAAGACCGAAAAGAAGAATGTTGAAAACACCTTCCGCTTCAGACCTGTCGGCTACGGCAAGCAGGATTTCCCCGCAATTCTTGAGGCTGCAGTATCTGCAGGCGCACAGTGGGTCGTTGTTGAACAGGATCAGTGGTATGATACTCCTGCGCTTGAATGTGCAAAGATGAGCCGCGAATACCTCAAGACTCTCGGTTGGTAATCGGAGGGACGAAAATGAAACAGCTCCCTTTCAGTATTGACCTTTCGGGCAAGACAGCCGTTGTCACAGGCGGCGGGGGAGTTCTCTGCTCGGGTTTTGCAAAGACAATTGCAGCCTGCGGCGCAAAGGTTGCCATCCTTGATCTCAAGGAAGAGGCGGCAAAAAAGGTTGCGGATGAAATATGTGCCGACGGCGGCTGCGCCATCGGTATTGCAACAAATGTGCTTTCCAAGGAAAGTCTTGTTGCCGCCCGCGATGTGATACTCAAGGAATTTGGTTCTATCGACATTCTTATCAACGGCGCCGGAGGAAACAACCCCAAGGGTACCACCACAAAGGAATACCTTTTCCCCGAGGATTTTTCGGATGTCAAGGAGGATATTACTACCTTCTTTGATCTTGATCCCGACGGAATAAGCTTTGTTTTCAATCTCAATTTCATCGGAACCCTGCTTCCCACTCAGGTTTTTGCCCGCGAAATGGCAAAGGTTCAGGCCCCCGTTATCATCAATGTGTCTTCGATGAACTCCTTCAGACCTTTGACAAAGATCCCCGCATATTCTGCGGCAAAGGCTGCGGTGTCCAACTTCACCATGTGGCTTGCTATCCACTTCTCGAAGATAGGCATCCGCGTTAACGCCATTGCTCCCGGATTTTTTGCTACCGCGCAGAATCACGCGCTTCTTTTCAATGAGGACGGAAGCCTCACCCCCAGAAGTGACAAGATCATCTCCCATACTCCCATGGGCAGATTCGGTGTTCCCGAGGATCTTGACGGAACTCTTCTCTGGCTCCTTTCTGATAAGGCATCCGGCTTTGTCAACGGCGTTGTTGTGCCTGTTGACGGCGGTTTTGCGGCATATTCGGGTGTTTGATAGAACTTTTTGGGCTTAAAATTTCAAGTTTTTATAAAAAGTTGAAATTTGTTCACAAAATCTATTGAATTTTCCTACGCCCTGTGCTATAATTATTTCGAATTATGGAGGGCAATGTTCTTCATAGTAATCCATACAACGATACGGAGGTGTATTTGAATGGCATATGTAATTTCTGACGATTGCATCGCTTGCGGCGCTTGTGCTGACGAATGTCCTACCAGCGCTATCAAGGAAGGCGATGGCAAGTACGTAATTGTTAAGGACGAGTGCATCGATTGCGGCACCTGTGCAGGTGTATGTCCTGTTGAGGCTCCCAAGGCTGAATAATTAAAGCTAAAAAGCCGAACGGCGCGCACGGATTTCCCGTGAGCGCCGTTTTATTTTCTCATTTTCCGCACCTTTTTGTGATTTTTGCATAATCATATATAAAAAGCTGTGATTGGAGAACAAGAGATGGCATTGATGAAATTGTCAAGCGAGCAGATAAAAGAGGAGATGTCCGGTGGAGAAGGAACGGTTCTTTCGGTGAATATAGGATACCCGGGTTTCGAGGGAGAAAACGGGTCGGTTACAAAGAAACTCAACGAGTTCTATTTCGGTGCCGCCGATAGCTTTTTTTCTTTTTGCAAGAAAAAATATGCCCCCCGTCTTGTAAGGAAAGCGGCAGGAGGAGAGAATGTTCCGAAAAACGGTGCGGTCATGAGCTGGTATGTTTCTTTTCTGAACAAAAGCATTCTGTCGATGATAACCGATGTGTCGTTTTTTGACGGCAGAGAGAAAAAAAGCGAGCGTATCATACATAACTGGGACTTGCGCGACGGCACTCCCATGAGGGCAAAGGATGCTTTTTTCAGATCGAGGGCTTTGAAAAAGCTTTACTCCGACGAGATAGCATCAAAGATCAGAAACCGTGAGGGGAATTTCGGCTATTATGAAAACGCTGAAAAAATTGCCGCTGATAGATTTGATTTTGAAAAGTTCTATTTCACTCCCAAAGGGATTGCTTTCTATTATGACAAAAACACGCTGTTTCGGTCGGACAGCGTATATCCCGCATATGTGATACCCTTTTCGGAGATGTCGGGGATAACAGAGTTTTATCGGAACTGAGCACTAAGAGAAAAAACTGGCAATACAACTTGCAAAATAAGAAAACCGCAGTTTAACCTGCGGTTTTGTTATGGCAAAAAATGAGGAGTTAGAATAATCTGAGTTGTCTTGTTGTGTTATCTTCTTTTTCCAAGCACCTCGGCAGGGCTGTAACCATACATTTTTTTGAAGCTTTTATAAAAAACCGTATAGTCTGAAAATCCGCATTTTTGCGCCGCGTCTGTGGCGGCAGAGCCGTCACGCAAAAGGGCAAGCGCTGCGGCAAGACGCTTTTGGTTGATATAACTGTGAACGCTTCCGCCGGTCACGCTTTTGAATTTGTGCATGAGGTAAGATCTGCTGATATAAAACTTTTTGGCAAGGATGTCGATTGACAGCTCCTGCGAAAAGTTGCTGTTGATGTAGGAGATGACTTCGTTGAGCCGTTTGTCAGCGACGACCCCTTCTTTTCCGTCAGCATCCTCCGAAAGTCTGCCGATATTTACCATCAATCGGACAAAGCTTGCGTCAGCGAGCATTTTTGCTCCGAAATCTGTACTTTTCGACTCTTTTTCAAGCTCGAGGGCTGAGGAAAAAATCGTATCGCGCAGCATATTTTCGGCATGAAAAAGACATTTTCCCTCGTCGAAAGCTTTGACGAAACATTCCGAAAGGGCGCTGTCCTGCCCGAGCGAGGCAAGATAGACATCGTCGATGAAAAGGACTATGCGCTCGTATGCTTTCAAGGCATCGGTCTTTGAATGATGGATCATGTTTTTGGGCACAAGCAGAATGTCCCAGGGGGAGAGCACATAGCTTTTTCCTTCGATGGTATAAGTCACGCTTCCCGAAAGGCAGATGATGAGCTTGTGGAAATCGTGGGAATGGCTGTCAAAATCCATCGACCGCTTGTCGTAGATGTGAAACAGCTTATAATTGTCGTTGAGATATCCTCGTTTTGATGCTGTTGTCATCTTTTCCTCCGCACACTTTGCAATATTATATGGATATTATGCGCGATTTATTGCAAAAAGTCAAGGAAAATTTATTCAGGCTTGTATTCAAAAACAGGCATGAGCTCAAGCTTGAAAAGATTCATCTTGTGCTTGCGGTCGATAAGCTTGCGGGTCTCCTCATCTTCACAGATGCCCTCGCGGATATATCTGTCAAGCACGGCGTAAGTGAAGCCGAGATTTTCCTCATCTGTCTTTCCGCAAAGTCCGTCGATGGGAGTTTTGTCAACGAACAAAGAGGGAAGTCCCAGTACGCGTCCGACCTCCTTGACCTCGGCAACCGTGAGTCTTGAAAGAGGGCTGAAATCGCCGACCGAATCACCATATCGGGTTGAATAGCCCACCCAGTCCTCCGAGAGATTGCAGGTGTTGCAGACTCTGCCGTTGACAGATTGGGAAACGGCGTATACCGCTGTCATGCGAAGACGGGGAGGAAGATTACATTCTGTCTGGCGGGAAACCGAGAGTTTTTCTGAAAGCTCACCCATAATGCCGTCATATGCCGCTTTTATGTTGATCTCAAAGCGCTCAATGTCAAGATGATCGCAAAGCGCCTGCGCAACATCAATGTCTCCCTGAATGCCGTTTGGCATGAGAACGCCGCAGACTCTTTCTTTTCCGAGGGCAGCTACACAAAGTGCCGCGCAGACAGACGAGTCCTTGCCTCCTGAAATTCCGAGCACTGCACGGCAGTCGGGACCGTTGTTTTTGAAGAAATCGCGTATCCATTCTATAATATCGTTTGTTACTTTTTTCGCATCAAAAGTATATGCCATAATTTTGCCTCCTGAGTTTGTTTAATCTATTCTATACCCTGATAGGTGCTTTGTCAATGCTGTGCCGAAAAATATCCGCTGTTTTTGGAGAAGCGGTATTGATTGGGCGTTGTGTTTTCGGCTTTTTTGAAAGCGTAGTTGAAGTATGACTGGGATGAAAAACCGCATTCAGATGCGATGTCGACCAGCGGCTTGTCGGTGGTCAGAAGAAGATTTTTTGCCGCCCGGATGCGCACGTCGAGAATATATTCGCAAAGGGTGTGGCCGACAGCTTTTCTGAAAAGCTTGTGGAAATATGTCGGCGAAAGATTTGCGCTTTGCGCAAGGTCCGAAAGATTTATGTTTTCGGAATAGTTTTCGGAAATATATTTGACGGCGTTTTCGATGATCTCGGGACGGGAAAGGTCGGCGTGAAGCCGCTTGCTTCTTTTGAGTGTTCCCGTTTCCTTTTCAATGAGCCTGCAAAGCGCAAGAATGTTTTCGGCAATAACAAGCTCGCTTGTGCTGTCGGGAAAGTTGTAGGCATTGATGAGCGAAAGATGTATCCGTTTGAACTCCTGTGCGTTTTTCGGATAGCAAAAATCGGGCGCCTGCGAAAGAATGTCATATATCGCACCGCTTTTGACAGCGAGATGAATGTAATAGCATCTGTAAGGAAGTGCCGTGCTTCTGTGATAGCCGGGCTTTGCACATAAAAGGAGATTTTCGCGTATCGGCTCATCCTTGTCGTTGACATGGGTGATGCCTCCGTCCTCAATGGCAAGGTCGATCTCAAAAAAGGTCACATTTCTTTTCACGGTCTCGCTGATACCATTGTATCGGATGGCGGTGTCAAAAACGCCAATACCCACCACCTGCGGAAGCTCGATGTTTTCAAACATTCTTTTTTCACCTCGGTTTTTTGAATATAACAAGATATCTAAAAAAATGCGCAAGATTTGTATATAAAAGATTACGCCGATATGCTAAACTTTAAGCAAAAGGATGGGTAATATTTGATTTTATTCTATCACAATATTTCACAAAAATCAAGACAAAACCGCAAGGCGTGCGCCGAAAGGAGAAAAAATGAAAGAATACAAGGTTGACGGACATGTGTCCTCCTATCTTCCCGAAGAAAAAAACTGGAAGTTCGTATGGAACGATGAATTTGACGGAAACGCGCTTGACACCGACAAGTGGTCTTTCCGCCGCTATTTCTGGGGCAAGCTTTCGCCCACCTTCACCGATGAGGGCGTTGAGGTCTGCGGCGACAGCACCATGAAGATCAATCTTATCAAAAAAGGCGAGGATTATTATTCCGCCCACCTTCAGACAGGCTCCTTGACCTTCGACCTTCCCAAGGACAAGGGCTATGAAAACAAAATGTGGCCTTTCGGAACAAAGGAAAAACCGAAGTTCATGCACAAATTCGGATACTATGAGATCCGCTGCAAGCTGCCGAAAAATCCCGGCTGGCACGCGGCTTTCTGGCTCCAGGCTCCCGGCATCGGCTCGCACCCCGACCCTGCTCAATGCGGAGTTGAATGTGATATTATGGAAAACTATCTTCAGCATACCGACGGAAAGATGCTTTGCGGAAATGGCTGGAACGGATATGGCGCAGAAACAAAATGGTATGGCCATTTCGAATTTCCTTATGTCGAAACCGAGGACGGCTGGCATACCTATGCTGTTGACTGGCAGGAGGATGGATACATCTTTTATGCCGACGGCAAAGAGGTAGGTCGTCAGATGGCTCCCGAGTGTGCCGTTTCCCATGTGGAACAGTTTATTCTTGTTTCGACCGAGTGTCACGGCTACAACAGAGCCTTCCGCGGTGAGGCGACCGAGGGAGAGCTTGCAACTCTTGCGGGAGATGCCAATGTCTGGCGCGGAAAGCCTGTGGAGATTTTGAAAAAGGCGGTTCTTCCCGACTGCTTCACTGTAGATTATGTCAGAGTTTTTGATGCCGTATAAGAAAGGAAAAAGAGAATGAAGGTTATTGATATAAAGCCTTTTGTGGTCGATTGCTTCAGAACAAACTGGGTGTTTGTCAAGGTCTATACCGACGAGGGTATAACAGGCGTCGGCGAGGCGACCCTTGAATATAAGGAAAAAGCGCTTCTCGGTGCTCTTGAACATATAAAGGAATATCTTGTGGGAAAAGATCCCCGTGAGATCGAAAAGCATTGGCACACCATTTACCGCGACGCTTACTGGCGCGGAGGAGCGGTGCTTATGAGTGCACTTTCTGCCGTGGAATGTGCTCTTTGGGACATTCTCGGCAAGAGTCTTAATGTTCCCGTTTACAGGCTTCTCGGCGGAAAGTATCACGACAAGGTGAGAATATATGTCAACGGCTGGTTTGCGGGTGCAAAGACCCCTGCGGAATTTGCCGAAAAAGCAAAGATTGCAGTTCAGCGCGGTGTTACCGCCATGAAGTGGGATCCCTTCGGCAAGAACTATCTTGATATTTCCAACAAGGATCTTGACACCGCCATCGAATGCGTCGGTGCTGTCAGAGAGGCAGTCGGCAAGGATGTGGATCTTTTGATTGAAGCTCACGGCAGATTCAACATCCCCACCGCCATCAAGATTGCAAAGGAAATGGAACAGTTTAAGCCCATGTTCCTCGAAGAGCCTGTTCCCCCCGACAACCTTGATGCACTTCTTGAGGTCAAGATGCGCTCGAACATTCCGATCTCGGCAGGCGAGAGACTTTATACCCGCTGGGACTACAAGCCCATGTTTGACAAGATGGCGGCGGATTATATCCAGCCTGACATCTCGCACGCAGGCGGTATTATGGAACTCAAAAAGATCGCCGCGGAAGCTGAATGTCGATACATTCCCTTTGCTCCTCACAATCCGTCGGGACCTGTGGCAAACGCCGCAACCTTGCAGCTTGCAGCCTGCTGTCCCAATTTCTGTATCCTCGAGATCATGTACAGCGATGTGGAATGGAGAAAGGATGTAACAAACGAAAAGCTCGAATATGCCGACGGCTTCATGACGATTCCCGATCATCCCGGACTTGGAATTGAGATAAACGAAGAGGAATGCGAAAAGCATCCTTATCAGGTGCACACTCTCCGCCACTATACAGGTGCGCTTACAGATATAAGACCTGCAAAGAGCGAGTTTTATTTTTGAGAGGTAACAACTATGACGGAATATGTTGTAAAAGGTCACGAAAGCTCATATCTCCCCGACGGCGAATGGTCTCTTGTATGGAACGACGAGTTTGACGGAAGTACACTTGACTCATCAAAATGGGACTATCGTCTTTGCATGATGGGAAAGTGCTGGAACGCCTGGACAGATAAGTGAGTACATCTTGACGGAAATTCAAATCTTGTTTTTACTCTTATAAAGGACGAAAACGGAAATCCGGTGTCCTCCCAGCTTCAGACCGGGTATAATTTCATGGATCAGCCGACCGTTCCCACAAAATTCGGAAACGATTTTTTGCAATGGAATATCGGAAAGCTTCATGAAAACAAATTTGCCCACGGTTGCGGCTACTATGAATGCCGTTGCAGACTTCAGCAAAAGGAAGGCTGGTGGTCTGATTTCTGGATACAGTCTTCCATAATCGGAGCCTCCCTTGATCCCGCAGATTCGGGAGTTGAAATTGATATTATGGAATCCTTCAAGCCCGGAGATATTGCGGCACATAATGTTTTTACCGGCGGCTATGGACTTGATATGCAGCGCCGCAAAATAGGTGGCGTGACGGGACTTGATGAGTCGCAGTTCCATACTTTCGGACTTTTGTGGGATGAAACGGGATACACCTTCTATGTTGATGGAAAAGAAGATGGCAAGATCACAGATTTTATAACAAAAAGACCCGAGTTTATTCTCATTTCCACCGAGGTGATGGGTTACAGATCAAACGAAAAGCATGAACCTGCGAAGGAAGCATACGATGCCATCGGTGACACATTCCTTGTGGATCACATAAGAGTTTTTGACAAAATATAAGGAGATAAAATGAAAAAGAGCGTATTTATAACAGGTGCTGTTGTCAACACAGGCTTTGGCATCGCAAGAAAATTTGCAAAAGAGGGTTACACTGTTTTCATCGGCAGTCGCGAGCTTGAGGGTGCCAAAGAGGCAGCCAAAAAAATCACCGAGGAATTTGGAGTATATGCCAAAGGCTACAAAGCCGCCGCAACCTTTGATGAGGACGAGGTAAAGGCAATATTTGATGACATCAGAGCCGAAGGCTATCTTCTTGACTGTCTTGTTCTCAATGCCGCAAATCTCGGTATCAGACAAGAATTTCTTACTGTTGATATCAAGGATTTCATGGATGTTATCAATGTAAATATGGGCTGGAATTTCCTGCTTATCCGCCAGGCGGCACAGCATATGATCGAAAAGAAGGGCGGAAATGTGGTATTTGTAAACTCCAACACCGCTTACCGTGCTATCCCTGACAGAATCGCTTACTGTGCATCAAAGTCAGGAGCTCTTGGAATGATGCGTGCGCTTGCTCTTGATCTCGGAAAATACAACATTCGTGTGAATGCGGTGCTTCCGGGCATGATTAAGACTGACAGATGGGAAAGCAACTACAATGACTGCAAAAACGCTCCCTCAAACTTCACGCCCATCGGAGATATTGCGGATTTTGAGGATATTGCAAATGCTGTATATTATTTCGGCGGTGACGGCGCCAAGAACACCACAGGTGCAGAGCTTCGTGTTGACGGCGGAAACACCATCCAGCTTTATCCTATAATTCCCGAAAATAAATAAAATTTGTATCATCCGGTGATTCAATTACCGGATGATAAAGCTTTACCCCATAATTCCCGAAAAATAATACCGAAAAAACGAATATAATATATTGACTTCCGCTCTTTGTTGGGTTAGAATTTAAGAAAAACCAACAGGGAGCGGAATTTTTTATGGCATTCGAAAATCTCAAAAGAAAACTTGAAAATGGCGAGAAAATAACCCTCGGATATTTCGGCGGATCGATAACTCAGGGGGCAGGAGTTGAAGATAAATCCCTTTGCTGGCGCAGTCTTACCACCGAATGGTTCAGAAAAAAATATCCCCAAAACACTTTTCGTGAAATAAATGCGGCAATCGGCGGCACAGGTGCCGATCTTGGTATGTTCCGAGCGCAAAAAGATCTTCTTTCGGAAAAACCCGATGTTGTTTTTGTTGAATTTTCAGTGAATGATTATCGCGCGGGTTTTAAGAAAGCACAGTATTGCATGGAAAGCATTGTAAGACAAATACTTAACGCCGACAAAAACACTGACATTGTCTTTGTTATCACCATAATGAAGC
The DNA here is from genome assembly GCA_045532035.1 of Eubacteriales bacterium. Taxonomy (GTDB): domain Bacteria; phylum Bacillota; class Clostridia; order Oscillospirales; family CAG-382; genus UMGS1052. Next base: position 28,265 of record JAZSFD010000124.1, read on the forward strand.
TGATTCATGATGATATAAAAGCGGGCAAAAAGCTTGAAAGCTATGAAGCTCACTATTCTGTGGCGCAGCATTACGGTATAGAATGCATTGATGCGGGAATCGAATTTACCGACCGTATAGACAGGGGAGAGGGTGACTGGAAAACCTATACCACCGATTGCACTCATCCCAACGAATACGGCTATAAGATATATTTTGAAAAAATAACAAAAGAAATAGAACGACTTATGGAGAACGGAAAAGCGGTTGTTTTTGCAGCGCCTATGCATTCCGACAGCTTTTGCAGCGTCGGGATGACAGATGCCCGTACTCTTGAGGGCGATTTTGAAAAGACCGACGAAAGCCTTTGCGGACATTTCCCTGCAACCGTAAAAGCCTATGGCAAAGGCGAATACCTCGATTTTGAAGGCGATTTTGACTGTGTCGGACTCTATTACAAAAATTGCAACACCTCGGGAGATGTTTCGGTCACCATCGATGGAAAAGATTATGGTATAATAAGGCTGTGGGACGAATATGCTCTTGAATTTGAAAGGGCGCACCATAAGATCATAGACTTTGAACTGGAGAGTGGACGACACAAAATGAGAATCGTTTCGAATGGCACAAAGGATGAGCGTGCAACAGGGGCGAATACCTATATCGGAGCGGTGCTTTGGGCAAAAAGACAGAAATAACGGGATATAAGTGAGGTTAATATGTTTTTTGAAATGAATTTCCGACCGAGGAGCCTGAAGTGTAATACACAGGTCAATGTCATCATTCCCGACAGCTGGGAGGGAGAATGCTTTAAGACGCTTTGGCTTTTACACGGACTTTCCGATGACCATACCACCTGGGTGCGCAATACATCTATTGAAAGATATGCAAACGAGTATGGCCTTGCCGTCATCATGCCGGAGGTGCAGAGAAGCTGGTATGCCGACACCAAATATGAAATGGCATATTTCAGCTATGTGGCAGACGAGCTTTTTGACTTCTGTAATGCCCATTTCAAGGGAATGAGCAGGCAACGCGAGGATAACATCATTGCAGGTCTTTCGATGGGTGGCTATGGCGCTCTGAAGGCGGCGTTGACATATCCCGAACGATTCGGCTATTGTGCCTCCCTTTCGGGTGCGCTTGATATCTGCCGCAGGGGAAGACCTTGCTCGATCGATGAGTGGCGAGCTCTTTTTGGCTATGGTATTCAAACGCCCATTGAACTTGACGGCGGAGAAAACGACATCTTTGCTTTGGCAAACAACAACAAAGAAAAGGGGCTTGAATTTCCTGATATCTTCATGTGGTGCGGTACCGAGGATGCTCTGCTTGAAACCAACGACAGATTCCATGAGCATTTGTGCAGTTTTGACATCATGCATACCTATGAAACAAGTGAAGGCGACCACAGCTGGAAATGGTGGGATCTTCACATCAGAACTGCGCTGAAATATTTCTTCGAATAAGAAACAAGCGACTATTTAAGCCTGCCGCAACAAAATTGTTAAAAAAGTGTCAATCTGTGGCAGATAGCGGTTATTTATTTTCAAAGTCTTGAAAATGAATGATATTTACAATAAAATATAAAAAGACGAATATTTTTTCAGGAGGCATAAAAATGGAAAAAGTACGCTACGGTATAATTGGTTGCGGTAACATGGGTGCCGCACATACCAGATATCTTTCCGAAGGTCAGGTCAAGGGAGCTGTCCTTTCGGCAATCTGCGACATCACTCCCGAGAAAATGGACAGACTTATGGGTGTTATCGCAGAAAAGGCCCCCGAGCTTAAGGTTTCCCGTTATGAAAACTATATGGACCTTTTGAAGTCGGGCGATGTGGATGCGGTAATTATCGCCACACCTCACTATCTCCATCCCACCATCGGCATCGATGCTCTCAACTGCGGAGTCCATGTTCTTTCCGAAAAACCCATCGGTGTTTATACAAAGCAGGTGCTTGAGCTTTATGAAGCTGCAAAGAAGTCTGACAAGGTCTTCGGCATCATGTACAACCAGAGAACAAACCCTCTCTATCAGAAGGTTCGCGAACTGATTCAGAGTGGAGAGCTCGGCGAGCTCAAGAGATGCGTCTGGATCATCACCAACTGGTACAGAACCCAGGCATATTACAACTCCGGCGGATGGAGAGCTACCTGGAAGGGTGAAGGCGGCGGTGTTCTCACCAATCAGTGCCCTCATAACCTTGACCTTTGGCAGTGGATGTTCGGAATGCCCACAAAGATTCGTGGCTTCTGCTATAACGGAAAGTACCATGACATCGAGGTTGAGGACGATGTAACGGCATATGCGGAATATGCAAACGGCGCTACAGCAACCTTCATCACCACCACCGGTGAATATCCCGGCACAAACCGCCTTGAAATTTCAGGCGACCGCGGAAAGATCGTTGTTGAAAACGATAAGATCACATACACAAAGCTTCTTGAGGCTGAAAGAGAGTACTGCTTTGCCACAACCGAAGGCTTCAAGGGTCCCGATTCTGAAATTGTTGACCTTGGCATCACCCGTGATCCCGATAAGCTTTATGAGCACGCAGGCATCACCCGGAATTTCACAAACGCAATACTTTACGGCGAAGAACTGCTCTCTCCCGGTCTTGAAGGTATCAACGGACTTCAGATCTCAAACGCCATATACCTTTCTTCGTGGCTTGATAAGACCATCGAGCTTCCTGTCGATCCCGAGCTCTATTTTGAGGAGCTTTCCAAGAG